>JACQRE010000138.1 GCA_016206585.1 Candidatus Omnitrophota bacterium
AAGGGATGGCAAGGTGTGGGTCGACATGTTCGTTCACCAGGAGGGTGATTGCAGAGCCGGTCCCACCAAGCGTGTCAGGAATATCTACGCATATGAGGGACCCGATCGCTGGGGAGAGGTCGAGGAGTCTCCTTATCAACGGGTCTATGCCGACGGCGCCAAAGCATTTCAGGAAATCTATGACACGCCTATTCCCGCGCAGATTCGTCAAACGTTTGACCGCACCCTCCAGGCTCATAAGACCTGTTCTGCGGGTGGATGCGCGTTCACGGTTCTTGACGGGGGAAAACCGGTCGACATCTTCACCAAGAAATTTATCCTGGTCGATTTGGTGCCCGACGGCTCCGGCGGTGTCTCTACGACCCTTGTGTTTGAAGGCACATCCAATCCCTTCTGGTTACGGATGGACGATACGGGCGGTGGAAGGTATGAGCTGCGCAACATGGCAGAGCTGCCTGGGCTCTTAGGCGAAGGGTTTGTTCGCCAACTGCAGAACCCGGCCTATCGTCGTTATTGGTTGTAGGGTTTGTATGAAAAAACGGGTGCACGTGTTGTACTCGGGCCGGGTGCAGGGGGTTGGATTCCGGATGACCACCGAGGAGACCGCTCAGGGTTTCGGGGTGGTCGGCTGGGTCAAAAACCTGCGCGGGGGCAAGGTGGAGCTGGTGGCCGAAGCCGATGAAGCGACGCTCCAGCGGTTCCTCGAAGCCATTCGCAGCGGCCCCATGAAGAACTTCATCGTTCAGGAAGACATCTCGTGGGGCAGCGCGTCCGAGACCTTCCACGAGTTCGAAATCCGGTATTATTAAAGCCGTTAGCGCGTTGGCGCGTGAATGGTGAGGCGGGTCGACTCGGTTTGCGTGCTCAACCCGTCAACGCGCAAACTCGCCAACGCGCAAACTCGATGCGGTACGCCGTCCTCTCCGACATCCACAGCAACCTCGAAGCGCTCACCGCCGTGCTCGACGCCTTGGCCTCCGAGCGGATCGACCGTTACCTCTGCCTGGGCGACGCCATCGGCTATGGCGCCGATCCGTCCGCCTGCCTGGAACGGTTGCAAGCCTGTGAGGCGGTGGCCGTCAGCGGCAACCACGAACTGGGCTGCCTCGGCACGCTGGATCTGGACTGGTTTCACGAGGCCGCCAAAGCCGCGATCCTGTGGACGCGCGACCATCTCAGCTTCACAGAGCTGAACCTCCTGCGCCGGTGGCCGCTGAAGACGGCGGAAGGCCCCTGCACGCTGGTCCATGCCACCCTGCGCCATCCCGAACGGTTCGAGTATCTGATCGACGCGGGCCAGGCCGTCGAAACGCTGGCCTGGTGCCAGACGCCCTTCTGCCTCGCGGGGCACACTCATCTGCCGTGCGTGGTCGAATACGACCGGGCGAGCCGGCAGTTGGTCCGCGTGATCACGCAGCCCCAGGAGCTGGCTGACGTGACGCTCACCGGGCACTCAGCCCGCCGCGTCCTCGTCAATCCAGGCAGCATCGGCCAGCCCCGGGACGGCGACCCGCGCGCCAGCGTCGCCGTGATCGATGAGGAGGCGCGGCGGGTGTCCATCCACCGCGTCGCCTACGATGTGACGGCGGCCCAACAGAAGATCCGGCAGGCCGGCTTGCCCGGGTTGCTGGCGGATCGGCTGGCCGTCGGCCGCTGAACATGACCGCCTCCTCGTCCTCGCGGGATCCGGTGGCCGCGCGCATCCAGCGGCTGCGCGAGGCCATCCGCCGTCACGACGACCGCTACTACGCGCTCAACCAGCCGGAGGTCTCGGATGCGGAGTATGACCAGCTGGTCCGCGAGCTCCAATCGCTGGAGGCGCACGCCCCCCAGCTCGTCACCCCGGATTCGCCCACGCAGCGGGTCGGCGGGATCCCGGACCAGGCGTTCCGCCCGGTGCGCCACGCCATCCCTATGCTCTCGCTCGACAACGCCTTTGCCGAGGAAGAGCTCGACGCCTGGCACCAGCGCGTGATGAAAGGATTGGCGGGGGCGAGCCCCACGTTCACCGTCGAGCTGAAAATCGACGGCGTCGGGCTGGCCCTGACCTACGACCGGGGCCTCCTAGTGCAGGCGGCCACCCGGGGCGACGGGACGACGGGGGAAGAGGTGCTGGCGAACGCGAAGACGATCCGGGCGATTCCCCTGCGGCTGCACGGGATCGCCCCGCGACGGCTGGAGCTGCGCGGCGAAGTCTACATGGCGATCAAGGAGTTCGAGCGGTACAACGCCGCGGCCAAGCGCAGGGGCGAGGAGCTGTTCGCCAACCCCCGCAACGCGACCTCGGGCAGCCTGCGGCAGAAGGATCCCCGCGTGACCGCCTCGCGTCCATTGCGTTTCTTCACGCATTCGTACGGGATGGTGACGGGCGCTCGGTTCACCACCCACTGGGAGTTCCTGGAGGCGTGCCGGCGGTTCGGGCTGCCGGTGACGGAGCGGGCCTTGTTCTGCCGCTCCTTCGAGAAGGTGCGCTCGCAGTGCCGAAGACTCCAACAGCTGCGCGGCCGCTTGCGCTACGAGGCTGACGGTGTCGTGATCAAGGTCAACGAGCTCGCGCTGCAAGAGCGGCTGGGCATGACGCACAAGTCGCCGCGCTGGGCGGTCGCCTACAAGTTTCCGGCGCATCAGGTGACGACGCAAGTGGTCAGCGTGGAGCACTCCGTCGGGCGCACCGGCACGATCACGCCGGTCGCCAACCTCACGCCGGTCGCCTGCGGCGGGGTGACCATTTCGAACGCCACGCTGCACAACTATGAGGAGGTGGGGCGGCTGGGCGTCCGGGTCGGCGACTGGGTGGTCATCCAGCGGGCCGGCGACGTCATTCCCCAGGTCATCAAGGTCGTCGAGAGCCGCCGCAGGGGCACCGAGCGGCCGATCAAGCCGCCGGCGAAGTGTCCGGTCTGCCGGGGCGAGGTGGCCAAGGAGAAGGACGAGGAGGTCGCGTACCGCTGCATCAATCCCTCCTGCCCGGCGCAGCTGCTGCGCTCGCTCTTGCATTTCGGCAGCCGCGCGGCGATGGACATCGAAGGGTTGGGCGATGCGGCGGTCGAGCAGTTGGTCGGCCGAGGCCTGATCCACGATGCCGCCGACCTCTATCGGCTCCAGGCGGAGCCGCTGCAGACCCTGGAGCTCTTTGCTGAAAAAAAGGCGCAGAAGCTCCTCGACGCCATCGCCGCCAGCACGTCCCGGGGGCTGGCCCGGCTGCTCTACGCGCTGGGGATCCGCCACGTGGGCGAGAAGGCCGCGTTGGACTTAGCACGGCACTTCGGCTCGATGAAGCGGCTGATGGCGGCGGACCCCGCACGGCTGGAGGAGGTCGCAGGGATCGGGCCGGTGGTGGCGGAAGCGGTCGCCCGGTTCTTCCATCAGCCGCAGACGCACGCACTCATCCGGAAGCTTGAGGCGGCCGGTCTGGCGATGACCGAGGCGACGGCGCGGGGTCCGCAGCCGCTGGCCAAGGAGACGTTCGTCTTCACGGGAACACTCGCGAGCATGAGCCGCCCGCAAGCCGAGGCGCTGGTCCGGCGGCTGGGCGGACGGTCCGCCTCCAGCGTCAGCCGGAAGACGGACTACGTGGTAGCCGGGGAATCGCCGGGCTCCAAGTTCGGAGAGGCGAAGAAGCTGGGAGTGAAGATCCTCGATGAAGCGGGATTTAAGAAACTGCTTGAGAAACACCACGGTTAGCGACATGCAACATGCGACAAGCAGCACTTTAAAAGCCCAGACTTTAACAGCTTGGTATTTCCGTGTTGCTTGTTGCTTGTTGCTGGTTGCTGGAGTGGGTTGTGAGTCGCTGCAGCGGAAGTTCACCCGCAAGCCGTCCCAGATGACACCGCACACGCCGATCATCCAGTTCCAGGATTACACGCGGGCCATGACGCCCATGGATCGCTACCGAAAGCACACCATGCTCTTCGATTATTGGAACAGCGACCTCCTGGAGACGCTGCAGAGCCGCTCGTTCAACGCCAAGCGGGCGCGACGGGCGTCCTCCGAGTCGTTGTTGGAGCTGCAGACCCTGCACAGCCTGTTGACGGATGAGCCCGCCGGAGCGTTCGCCCCGCTGATCGAGGAACGGACGCGGATCAACGCGCAGATCCAGGCCGGCGGGGTCGTGCCGTCGCAGGCCCGCGGTGTCGTGCAGGTCCTGGAGTCGCAGACCCGGCGGCTGCACCGGGAGTTCTACTGGCGGAAGGTCGAGGATCGGCTGAGACCGTTGGACGTGGACACGACGCCCCAAGCTACACCATAGGATTGTTCATTGTTCAATGTTCGATGTTCGATGAAGCCACAACGAACATTGAACATTGAACACCGAACAACGACCGACACCGAGCGCACATGCATGAACACGTCGAAGAGTTCCTGAGTTACCTGGAACTGGAGCGGGGCTTAAGCCCGACGACGCGCGTGAGCTACCGGCAGGATCTTGCGCTCTTCGAGACCTATCTCAAAACGCGGCGCATCGGCGCGTTCTCCCGCGTCCAGCCGGTGCACGTCCGCGAGTTCCTCCAGTGGCTGCGCCAGCGCCGCACGCCGGCCACCGTGGCCCGGAAGCTGGCGGCGGTGAAGGGGTTGTTCCGGTTCCTCGAGGGCCAGCGGGTGATCGTCCGCAGCCCCACGGCGTTCATCGAGAGCCCCCGACTGTGGCGCCGCCTGCCGCAGACGTTGAGCCTTCAGGAAGTCGAGCGGCTGCTCGGCAGCGTCAGCCCCGAAGGACTC
>JACQRE010000142.1 GCA_016206585.1 Candidatus Omnitrophota bacterium
AGCTGTGGTCCAGCAGTGCCAAGCCCGCCTCGCAGGGCGTGCCGTCGGCGCAGGCCGCAGTACCCAGCGAGGCCGAGTCGCTGCAGGCCGCCTTCGGCCAGATCGCGCAGCGGGTCGGCCCGGCAGTGGTGAGCATCTCCACCGAGCAAATCGAGCGGGTGCGGCAGTACTTCCGCGTCCACCCCTTCTTCGGCGATGAGCCCTTCGAGGAGTTCTTCCGCCAGTTCTACGGCGACATGCCGGAGCGGGAGTTCCGCCGCTTCGGCCTGGGCTCCGGAGTGGTCATCGACGAACAGGGCTACATCCTCACGAATGAGCACGTCGTGGCGGACGCCGAGAAGATCACGGTCACCCTCGCCGATGGCCGCGAGTTCGTCGGCACGGTCAAGGGCAAGGACCCGCGGTCGGATCTCGCGGTCATCAAGATCGACGCGAAGAAGCTGACCGCAGCCCCGCTGGGCGATTCCGCCACGGTGCGGACCGGCCAGTGGGCGATCGCCCTCGGCAACCCGTTCGGCCTGATGGGCGTGGGGCCGTCGGTGCGCGCCTTGGGCGCGGAGCCCACGCTCACCGTCGGCGTGATCAGCGCGCTCAACCGCCAGCTGCCGCGCGCCTCCCGCTACGACCGGGACTACTCGGATCTGATCCAGACCGACGCTGCGATCAACCCGGGCAACAGCGGCGGGCCGCTGCTGAACCTCCATGGCGAGGTGATCGGCATCAACGTGGCGATCCTCACGAGCTCCCGCGGCTTTGAGGGGATCGGCTTCGCCATTCCCGTCAACAAGGCGAAGGGCGTTCTGGATGAGCTGATCGCTGGCCGCAAGGTCATCTACGGCTGGCTGGGCATCCAGATCCAGGACATCACCGAGGACGTCGCCGGCTACTATGGGCTCGTGGAGCGCGACGGCGTGCTCGTCTACCTCGTGCTGCCCGACAGCCCCGCCAGCAAGGCGGGGATCAAGGACGGCGACATCATCAAGTCGTACCAGGGCCAGGCGGTCCACCACTCGCGCGAGCTGATTGAGCGCGTGAGCGGCACGAAGGCCGGGACGCGCGTCGCCGTGGAGATCCTGCGCGACGGCAAGCCGCAGACGCTGCAGGTGGAGATCGGCGAGCGGCCGGTGGACGCCGATGTGGAGGGTGCTGCCGGCGTGACCGAGGCCTGGCGCGGGCTGCAGGTGGCAAACCTGTCGCCGGAGCAGCTCGAGCGGCTCAGCCTGCCGTCCGGGACGACCGGCGTGCTGGTCGTTGGCGTGGAGGAAGACTCGCTGGCGGAGCAGGCGGGGCTGCGGCAGGGCGACATCATCAACGAGATCAACCGCATCCGGGTTGAGACCGTGAGCGACTACCGCAGCGCCATCGCGCAGGTCAAGAAGGACGCGCTGGTTCGGACCAACCGGGGGTATGTCGTCATCAAAACCGGAGGCTAAGGCGAGCTTCCGTGCGGCGGTCCCACGATTCCTTCGCTCGCGCGTCCGCTCCACCCGGGAAGTGCTGCAGGCGCTGCGCCGTCAAGGCGTCTCCGCGCGAGCCGCGGCGCGCGCCGTGCAGGCCTACCAGGCGCAGGGATTGTTGGATGACCGTGCCGCCGCACGCTTGTGGGCCGATCATTGGGCCCGCCAGGGCTACGCGGCGGCCGCCATCCGCTTGAAGCTGTCTGAGAAGGGGTTTTCCGATGCGCGTATCCAGACCGTCACCACGCGATACTACCCTTCCGCCGATGACGAGGCGCGGGCCCGCACGTGGCTGGCCCAGCGCTCCCGTTCCAGGGCTCCTCGCACTCCACGCGCTCGCCTGGCACGAGCCTTGGCATCCCGCGGATTCGACGCGGAGCTGATCGAGCGGCTCCTCGGCGACTCCACCATCGAGCCCGACGCTTCCGCATGACCAGCGCGACACTGCGCGACCGCTTCCTCTCGTTCTTCGAGGCCAAGGGCCATGCCCGCGTGGCCAGCGACTCGCTCATCCCCAGCGGCGACCCGACGGTGCTGTTCACCTCGGCGGGGATGAACCAGTTCAAGGACGACTTCCTGGGCCGGCGCACCGATCGCAAACGGACGGCCACCTGCCAGAAGTGCTTGCGCACCGCCGACCTGGAGAACGTGGGGAAGAGAGCGAGCCACCACTCGTTCTTTGAGATGCTCGGCCACTTCTCCTTCGGCGACTACTTCAAGGCCGAGGCGATCCAGTGGGGCTGGGAGTTCCTGACGGGCTTGCTGCCCGCGGCCAACTTATGGGTCAGCGTCTACGAAGAGGATGAGGAAGCCTTCCAATTGTGGCGGAAGCTCGGCGTGCCGGAGCCGCGCATCAAGCGGTTCGGCCAGAAGGACAACTTCTGGCCGTCGAACGCCCCGAAGGAGGGCCCCAACGGCCCGTGCGGCCCGTGTTCGGAGATCTATTTCGATGCGGAGGGGAAGGTCGACGGGCCGAAATCGGTGGAGGTGTGGAACCTCGTCTTCACCCAGTTCGACCGCCAGCCGGACGGGACGCTGGCGCCGCTGCCCCGGAAGAACATCGACACTGGCATGGGGTTGGAGCGGCTCGCGCGCGTCGTGCAGGGGGTGGCGACGGATTACGAGACGGATCTCTTTGCGCCGATCGTGGCGGCGATCCGGGCGCTGGGACGCGGCACGAAGGTGACGCCGGAGCAGGCGATCTTCGCCGAGCGCGCGATTGCGGATCACGTGCGGGCGGCGGTCTTTCTGCTCGCGGAGGGCCTGGTGCCGTCCAATGAGTCGCGCGGCTATGTCCTGCGGATGCTGATCCGCCGGGCGCACCGGCTGGGCCGCGCCGGACTCGATCTGGATCTCGGATCGAAGAAAACGTTTCTGGCCTCGCTGGTTGGCTCCGTGGAGCAGGCGATGCAGGGCTCCCCCTACGCGAAGGAGCTGGCGTCGAGGCGGCCCGTGGTCCAAAAGGCGATCGAGCAAGAGGAGGGCCAGTTCATCGAGACGTTGCAGGCTGGGACGGCGCGCCTGGATGAGGTCATGGCCTCCGCCAAGGGCCGCGCGATCGGCGGCGATGAGGCCTTCAAGCTGTACGACACGTACGGATTCCCGCTCGAATTGACCGTGGATATCGCGCAGGAGCGCGGCTTCACCGTCGACCAGGCGGGGTTCCGGACCGCCTTCAAGGCGCAGCAGGAGCGCTCCCGGGCGGGCAGCCAGTTCGGCGGCGGGGTGTTCGTGACCGACACGCTGCCGGTGCGGGAGACGATCAAGGGGCTGCCGCCCAAGGACGCGCAGTTCGTGGGCTATGAGGCGCTGCAGGCCGACGCGGTCATCAAGGGGCTCTGGGACGGCACGGGGTGGGTGGCGAAGGCGGCGGCCGGCCAGCCAGTCGGCATCGTGCTCGACCACTCCCCGTTCTACGGCGAGGCGGGCGGCCAGATCGGCGATGCCGGCACGCTCGACGGCCCGAAGGGGCGCGCCGAGATCGGCCAGACCGTGTGGGTCGATGAGACGCTCATCCATCAGGCGACCGTGCGCGAGGGCACGCTGAGCGTGCAGGAGACGGTGCGCGCCCGCGTGGATGCGTCGCGGCGGCTGCGCGTTGCGCGCAGCCACACCGCGGCCCACCTCCTCCACTGGGCGCTGCGCAAGGTGCTGGGGCCCGAGGCGGTGCAGGCGGGCTCCTACGTCGAGGTGGAGCGGGTCCGGTTCGACTTCTCGTCGCTCAAGGGGCTGCACGAGGAGCAGCGGCACGACGTCGAAGCGCTCGTCAACCAGCGGGTCCGGCTGGTGGATGAGATCCGGACCAACCAGATGCGGCTGGAGGAGGCGAAGCGCGACGGAGCGCTCGCCCTCTTCGGGGAAAAATATGGCGGCACCGTGCGCGTGGTGACAATCGGCGACTACTCGAAGGAACTGTGCGGCGGCACGCACGTGCTGCACACGGGCCACGTCGGCACCTTCCTCATCACCGGGGAGAGTTCCATCGCCGCCGGCACCCGGCGCATCGAAGCGCTCGTCGGGGATGCGGCCGCCGGCCAGCAACACCAGCAGCTGCGCGTGCTCCACGAGGCGGCGAAGCGGCTCGGGCGTCCGGCCCACGAGGTGGCAGCCGGCCTCGAGGAGCTGCTGGAGCAGATCAAGCGGCTGGAGCGGGAGCGCAAGGGGCTGCAGGTCGAGCTGGCGAAGGTCGAAGCCGGCCGCCTGGTGGCGGAAGGCAAGAAGATCAACGGGATCACGCTCGTCACCTCGACGATCAAGCAGGCGGACCGGGAGCTGTTGGCGGTGCTGGCCGACGCGGTGCGCAACTCGCTGCGGGAAGACGGTGTCGTGCTCCTGGCCTCCTCGGAGGGGCCGGCGAACGTGTCGCTGGTCATGGCGACGACGAACAACCTGACGAAGCGCATCCATGCCGGGCAGCTCCTGAAGGCCATCTCGCCGCTGACACAAGGCAGCGGCGGCGGCCGGCCGGAGTTCGCCCAGGCCGGCGGCAAGGATCCGTCCGGCATCCCGGCGGCGCTGAAGCGTGCCGAAGAACTCGTACGAGAGGCTCTGAAGACATGAAGGTCATCTCAACAACCAGCCAGGAGTGGCAGCGGCTCTGCGCGAGGCAGCTCGTGCGCAAGCGCCGCCTCGAAGAGCGCGTGCACAAAATCGTCGATGACGTGCACCAGGGCGGCGATGAGGCGCTCCTGCGCTACACGCGGCGCTTCGACGGGGTGAAGCTCGCGCCGAAGCAGCTGCGGGTGACCGAAGCGGAGATCTCCGGCGCGTTCCAGCACCTGGACCCCAAGTTCGCGCTCCAGTTGAAGAGCGCCATCCAGAACGTCCAGGCGTTCTACGGGCGGCCGCGCCTGAAGCCGGTG
>JACQRE010000137.1 GCA_016206585.1 Candidatus Omnitrophota bacterium
GGCGGCACGCTCATCGTGCTAGCGGCAGACGAGATTCTCATGGAGCGCTTCACCACGCTGGGCCCTGTGGATCCCCAGATCATGGGGTATCCTGCTGGGGCGCTGCTGCGTGTCCTGGGCCAGAAGCCGATCGAGGCGGTGAGCGACGAGATGATCGTGAGGGCCGAGGTGGCCCGGCTCGCCGTCCAGAACGTGCAGGGATTCGTGCAGTGGCTGCTGGATGGGCGGCTGCCGCAGGAACGGGCTGCGCGGCTCGCCGACTACCTGACCGGCGGATACCTGGCCCACGACACGCCCATCACGCTCGATGCTATCGCCGGGTTCGGCCTGCGTGTCACCGAGGGTGTTCCGGCCCCGGTGTACGATCTGTTTTCGACGTGTGCGTTTGGGGTGTGCAAGCGCCCCTGCCTGGCCGACTATGATCACGCCGGCGCCGGTCATGCCGAAGCGCCTCCCGCGTTCACACACGGCCAGATGGTGGCTGGGTGAAACACTATCAGATCGCGCGCCTGTTCCAGGCCCTCGGCGATCCTGTTCGTCTCACCGTGCTGGTGGTCTTGGCCGAGGGAGAACGGCACATCGACGAGCTGGCCGCGCTGGCCGGTGCCCCCAAGGGGGAGGTGTTGGCCCACCTCCGGCTGATGCGCCGGCAGGGCTGGGTGGAGTCCCGGCGCGCGGGGATCTACACCTACTACCGGATTGCGGACGAACGGGTTCTGGCGCTGGTTGCCCTGGCGCGTGAGCTCGCCATCGGGACGGGTCCCAGGGGTGAGCCTCCTGAGGATTTCAGCTCGTCGATGTGAGTCGCACCGGCATCGACGGCACGTTGAACACAGGAAAGGAGTGATAGTTCATGCACTGGGTTCTCTGGATTCTGGCATTTGCCATCGTCAATATTCCAATTCTCATACTGTTCGCCGACCGTCTCCTGGCGGTCCCGGCAGGCCGCGTCGTGAAGTATGCCTGGGTGCCGGGAGCGGTGATCCTCACCGGCGTGCTGCTCATTGCCCGCGCGGCTGATCCGCCGCTGCTGGAGCTGCTCACGTGGGGATTGATCGGGGGATTCCTGGGCACGGTTGCGCTGGATATCGTCCGGCTGTACGGCCATCACGTCCTGAAGGCCTTTCCCGCCGACATGCCCCAGATTTTCGGGACGCTCGCCCTCGGGCTGGGATCCCGGCTGCAGGAGAACATGATTGCGGGCATGGTCGGACGGATCGCGGCAGCAGACCCCGAGATGCAGCACAAGATGCTGGCGGAGCGGTTGGCCGCGATGGCCAGGCTGCCGGAACCCGTGCGCCTGGGGGTCGTGCGGGGGATGCGCAAGGGCCTGGGCGCCCTGCCGGAGGAGCAGCGGCTCAGGTTGCTCCAGACGCAGCTGGCCGTCCTGTCAGCATTCCCGAGTGTCATCCGGCGAACCGTGATGCAGGCAATGGACCTGGCCATGGCCGACGGAGCCATCCCGTCCTATGCGCAGCCGAGGGGGATGCCGAAGGTGCCCATGCACGTGGCACGGGAGCTGATGGCGGTCGCCCTTCCACGGACGGCGAAGGAGGCGAGGGTATCCTACGCTATGGTGCTCGGGACCGGATACGCGTGGCATCTGCTCAACGGCCTCGGCTTCGGGCTGGCGTACACTCTGCTGTTCGGGCCGGGGACGTGGTGGCTGGCGTTCGCGTGGGGTATCTTCATCTGGGCCGGCATGATGCTGACCATGCCCGCCATGATGCCGGTGATCGAGTTCCCGATGCCCCGGTTTCTCCTCGTCCCGTTCATCGCCCATGTCGTGATGGCTGTGCCAATCGGGTATTTCGCGCTCAAGGCCTCGGCCGCGGCCACTACGGCCAGCCTGCTCGGCCTCCTGTTCAGGTAGTCGGCCCGCGGGTGCCGGGGGAGGGGTCTGATCCCCGGTACCCGACCGGCTCCCGGGCGGTCCAGGTCATCCTCTGCGCTTCCCCGGCGGCGTTCCCGGTGATACATTGTATTCGAAGAACCGTGTCCATTGGCGACGACCAGCACCCATCCATGTCCCCGCCCCAGACACCCGGAGCCGCACAGGCCGAGCGGAAGCAGCGCTTCGAGGAGATGGTGGCGGGACATCTGGATTCCCTCTACCGGACCGCGTTCACCCTGACCCGGAAACGGGAAGAGGCAGAGGACCTGGTCCAGGAAGCGCTTCTGAAGGCCTGGCGAGGCCTGGACTCGTTCAAGGAAGGCTTCAACCCGCGCAACTGGCTGATCGCCATCCTCGTCAACACCCACCGAGACCGGTATCGAAAGCACAAGCAGGCTCCCGTGACGATACCCCTTGAGGCGGACGATCTCTATCTGTACGGGGGCGCTGTCGAGGCCGACACGCTCGGTGGCGCAAACCCTGAAGACCTGGTCATTGCGGACGAACTCGCTGACCCGGTCCTGAAGGCGATCCAGCGCCTGCCCGGCGCGTTCCGTGATCCGCTGCTGCTGGTCGATCTGGAGGGGTTCAGCTAC
>JACQRE010000139.1 GCA_016206585.1 Candidatus Omnitrophota bacterium
CCCGACGCGCGGACGGTGGATTTTCACCTGGACCGGCCCGAGGTCGCGGCGGCCTGGGTGAGCGGGGGGCTGTCGTACAACGTGCGGGAAGGCACCAACGCCGTGGATATCAGCTTCAGCGGCACCGACCCCACGCTGGTCCCCCAGATCCTGAATGCCGCGGCGGTGGCCCTCCGCCTGGACGGCGTCCGCCGGGCCCAGGAGATCGCCGCCCGCAAACGGACCTACGTCGCCGAACAGCTGGCCAAGGCCGACTCCTCCTACCGAGCCAAGCTGGCCGAGCTGCAACGCTTCAAGGAAGGCGAGCAGATCACCGACCTGAGCGTGGAAGAGCAGGCGGTGGTGAATTCCATCCAGACGCTGGAACAGCAGCGCCAGCAGCTCGCGGT
Organism: Candidatus Omnitrophota bacterium; assembly: GCA_016206585.1. Lineage (GTDB taxonomy): Bacteria > Omnitrophota > Gorgyraeia > Aquiviventales > Aquiviventaceae > JACQRE01. The sequence continues at coordinate 390 of JACQRE010000139.1, forward strand.
GCAAATGTCCACCCTGCGGCAGGCCATCGACGAAGCCACGGACTCCATCGGCGTGGCCACGCTGAATCGCCTGGCCGCGGTGCAAGACATCGGACAAAACGCGGCCCTGGGGTTTCAGATCCAGAGCCTGCTCACGCTGTACGACCAGCGACGCACGCTGACCGCGGGGGCGCTGGGGCTGCGGGAGCGGAACCCCCAGGTGGACGCGATGAACCAGCGCATTCGCGAGGCCAACCAGGCGCTCAAGAACGCGGTCAGCGCGGCCCTGGAAAGCCTGGATTCCCGCCGCCAGGCGCTGGACCAGCGGATCGCCGGCGGCCGGGCTCAGCTCCGGACCTTCCCGGGCAAGGAATCGCGTATCGCGCAGCTCCAGCTCGAGGCCAGCATCCTCAACGACACATACCGGTACCTCTTGACGGAGTACGAGTCGGCGCGGCTGACCGAGGCCACCATCGGGCCGTATATCAATCTGCTGGATCCCGCATCGCCCGCGTTCCGCGTGGGCACCACCCTGCGGCAGAAGATCGTCTTGGGGGTCCTGGTGGGCCTGTTGCTGGGCCTCGGCGGGGCATTCTTCCTCGAGTACCTGGACCAGACCATCAAGAACGCAGGCGATGTGGAGCGGGTGATCGGGGTGCCGGTGTTGGGGCTCATCCCGTACGACCCGGCCATGGGACGCTCCGGCAATGGCAAGCGGGCGGTGATTTCGGTCGTCACTCGCCAGAGCTCGGATCAACCGGCGGCGGAGGCGTTTCGGGCCTTGCGCACCAACGTGACGTTCGTGGGGGCCGAGAGGCCGCTGCAGTTCATATCGATCACCAGCCCGGGGCCGGGAGAAGGCAAGTCCACCACCGCGGTGAACCTCGCCGCCGCCCTGGCGCAGGGGGGCCAGCGAACCCTGCTCATTGACGGCGACCTCAGACGACCCCTGATTCACCGGGCGTTCGCGCTGGTGCAGGAGCCCGGGCTCACCGACGTGCTGGTGGGCCGCGCCACCGCCCGCGAGGCGGTCCGGCCCGAAGTAGCCCCCGGCCTGGATGTACTCCCCAGCGGCTCCATTCCGCCCAACCCCTCCGAGCTGCTCGGGTCGGGCGCGATGCACTCGTTGATCGGCGACCTCCGGCGGGATTACCACTACATCATCATCGACACCCCGCCCGCGCTCCCCGTGACCGACGCCAGTGTGGTGGCCTCGAGCGCGGATGCCGCGATTCTGGTCATCAAGAGCGGGGATACCGAGGAAACCGCAGCCCAACGTGCGCTGGACCAGCTGCGGCGGGTCCACGCGCGCATTGCCGGGGCCGTGCTGAACGGCGTCAGCGCTCGGCACGATCGTTACTACACGTACTACTCCTATCGACAGGATGCGGGACAGCGCCGGGGGTTGAGCAAGATTCGGGCGATGATCAGCAACTCGTTATAGAGGGCACAGAGGGCGTAGAGGGCACAGCGGGCACAGCGGTGTGTGTCTCTGCACCTCTGTGCCCCCTGTGCCATCTGTGCCCTCTATGCCCTCTGCTGTCTTGTTGCCGCCTTGCGTTTGACAGCATTGCCAGAGGGACTTATGTTGCGCTCGTTGCTCCTGACAAGGGCAAACCGTCGGCGACGGCGGGGCGCAAAGCCAGGGATCCGCGAGTAGCGGACGGCCCGGCTGCCGGGAGACGAGAAGGCAAAGTCTTTCAGCAGTGATCGCCCCTCTCTTCGCCTGGTGCCGCTCGGAGCGCCGGGC
>JACQRE010000140.1 GCA_016206585.1 Candidatus Omnitrophota bacterium
GCTCCGGCCCGATGATGTGGACGATCCCCTGGCGGTCGCTCTGCAGGTCGTAGAGCGTCACGCCGAACTCGCGGCAGTTCTTCGCCAGCGCCTCGATCTGGGCTTTGGAGATGGGGTCGCGGATGACCAGCCGGTCGTCGGTGGGCACGTTGTGGTCCATCGTGGCGATGGTGAGCTCCGGGTGGCGCACGCGCCGCCCGGAGAGCCGCAGCCCCTCGAAGGCCTGGGGGCTGGTCACCTCATGGACCAGGTGGCGGTCGATGTAGAGGATCGCGGTCCCATCGGGGAGCGTGGTGACCAGGTGCCGGTCCCAGATTTTCTCGAACAACGTCTTGGCCATCGTTCGAACAGTATAGCGGTCTCAACGCTGAAAGCGCAAGGGCCCCCGGCCGGATTTCCCTTGAGCGGCCGCTCGCCCAGCGTATTATAATAAGCCATAGCATTGGGCTGTGGGAGCCCGAACAGCAGGAGGGGGCGATGAGAAAGCTGGTGGGATGGGCCTTAGCGGCTTCTTTGGTCATGACCGCGGCCCCAGTCTATGCCGGGCAGGGTGGCGCTGGCGAGAACATCATGACGAAGACCGGCGACTGGTTTGCGACCATGGGCAAGTCCGAGACGGAGCGGACGGCCGTCCTGGCGCAGCGGCGGGCCGCACGGGCCGCACGACAGGCGCAGCACGAGGCCGAGAAGAGCGCGAAGAAGGCCGAGAAATCGATGCAGGGCGCGGCCAAAGAGATGAACAAGGGCTTGAAGGACATCACCGGACAGTAACGCGCGCGAGGTCATGTGGCGGCGGCGCCCAGGAAGACTTGGGCGCCGCAGCCATTTCTAATGCAAGTCGGCGTCTTGCTCGTCCACGGCATCGGGGATCAGGGGCCGGATTGGGCTGACGGCACCATCCAATCACTCAAGGCGCGCCTCGCGAGCCAGCTCGCCGCGCTGCTGCCCGGCCAGCCGCCGGTGGATCTGCAGCAGGCGTTCGTGATCGGCCGCGCGCACTGGGCCGACGTGCTGCAGGAGCATCAGCGCGCGCTGCGCCGCATGCTGGAGGCCGCACACGCTCCCGCGCCGTCCAGCGGCTCATGGTGGCGCCGGCTGCTCGGGGTGGCGGCCCACGAGGCTCGCCGGCAGGAGTCGCGGTTCATCGCGGAGTTCGTCGGCGACGTGATCGGCTACCGGTCGCCGGCAACCCGCGCGGCCATCTACGAGACGATCACCAGCGTGCTCAACGATCTCCTCGGCCGGCTCGAGCCCGGATCCCCGAAGGTTCCGCTCACCATCATTGCGCACAGCCTCGGGACGGTGATCAGCTCCGATTACGTCTGGGATCTGACGAATGCGCGCCGCGCCAAGGGACGCGACGGCTTCCACGACCGCTGGCGGCTGGAAAACTTCTTCACCGCCGGCTCGCCCCTCGCCCTGTTTTCACTGCAGTACGGCGGGCCGGCACTGTTCAACCAGCCCATCGCGGTGGAGAGCCCGCGAGGCCGCTGGGTCAACCTCTACGATCCGAACGATCCGATCGCCATGCCGCTCAAGCCGCTCAACGAGGCGTACTACCGCGTCGTGCTGGCGGACGCCCCGGTGCGCGCCGGCACGTACCTCCTCGCCCACATGCGGTACTTCGAGGACGAGGAGACGCTCACGATCATCAGCCGCAAGCTGGCTCTCGATTGGTGTGCGAGCAGCGCCCGGCTGCCTGAGGCCCGATTGCGCGAGCTCGGGGCGCACTACGACCGCACGTTGGGGCTCGCCCCCGCGGCGTAAATTCAGGGCTTGACACGCGGGCGGACAATCCGGCAGAATCATACCAAACGGTATGTCCGTATGGTGAGAACCGCACAGGCCCATTCGCCAACCAAAGAACGGCTGCTCGACGCCGCCGAACGGCTCATGCTCGCCAAGGGGTTCGCCGCGACGTCGGTGGAGGAGATCTGCGAGGCGGCGAAGCTCACGAAGGGCAGCTTCTTCCACTACTTCGAGAGCAAGGAGCAGCTCGGCAAAGCGGTCCTGGAGCGGTTCTGCAAGTCGGGGGCGAGGCTCCATGCCGGCTTCTGCGGCGTGGAGAAGGACCCGTTGAAGCGGGTCTACAACTACATCGACGGGGCGGTCACGCTGTCCCAGGACCCCTCGATGGGCAGCGGCTGCCTGCTCGGCACGTTCTCCCAGGAGCTGTGCGACACCTCGCCGGAGATCCGCCGCGCCTGCGAGCAGGGGTTTGCGGCCTGGAAACAGCAGTTCGGAGAGGAGCTGGAGGCGGCGAAACGGAAGTATGCGCCCAAGGGCGACTGGAGTCCCAAGGAGTTGGCGGAGCATTTCATCGCGATCCTGGAAGGGTCGCTGATTTTGGGGAAGGCGGGGCAGGACATGCAGGTGGTGGGCAGAAATTTGCGCCACTTCAAGCGATACGTGCAGCAGCTCTTCGGACGGTGACGGGCGCTCTTTTATGGGTTAGAAATATACCAACTGGTTGGTTTATGAAAGGGGGTGAGGGTCGTGGAAGAAGTCATCGCGGCGTGACGGACGGGGAAGTGATGTGGGCATCGTGCAACGCATGGCACCCAATACGAAGGAGTCATCTCCATGTCCAGTGAATGCGGAACGGGCAGTTGTGAGACGCCGCAGGGAACCGGGGCCTCGTGCGGACCGTGCGATAAGGAGTGTCCGTGCGGGACGCCGGGCTGCAGCGGCGATCCTATTGACTGCGCTCTCGGCATGTGGTCGTGTTCGTTCTTCCAGGCGCTGAAGGCCGCGCAGGTCGATGCGCTCAAGGCGAAGATCCAGAAGGCGTGGGGGAGCAAGATGGACAAGGCGGCCGATGCCGTGCTCGAGGCCATGGGCGTGCAGTGGCAGTCGATGCTCGCGCAGGCCACGGCCAAATCGGCGCTTCGGGAAAAGCTCCAGAACTTGTGGAGCGAAGGGAAGTAACGCGTCAGTGCGGAGTTCGGAGTGGGGAGTTCGGAGTGAAGACCACATTCCGAACTCCGCACTCTGTGAGGCAGGATGCGATCATGGTCAATCGAGTGAATCGGTTCAACGGCGAGCCGCAGCCGGCTGACGGGGGAGCGCCCTCCGAGCAGCCGCTCTGGGATGCCTATTCGCAGGCGGTCATCGGCGCGGCGGAAGCGGTCAGCCCCTCGGTGGTGAACATCGAGGCGGGACGGCGACGCCGAGACGGCGCTCCGGACGGGGGCAGCGGTTCCGGCTTTATCTTCACCTCGGATGGGTTCCTCCTGACGAACAGCCACGTGGTGCATGGAGCCGACGAGCTGCGCGTCACGCTGACCGACGGGCTGCAGGTGCCGGGAGCGCTCGTCGGCGACGATCCGGCCACCGACCTCGCCCTCCTCAAGATCGACGCGCCGTCGCTGCTGCCCGCCGCCCTGCTGGGCGATTCGCGCACGATCCGGGTGGGGCAGCTGGTGATCGCCATCGGCAACCCCTACGGGTTTCAGTGCACGGTGACCGCCGGGGTGGTCAGCGCGCTGGGCCGGTCGCTGCGGTCTGCCTCCGGGCGGCTGATCGAGGACGTGATCCAGACCGACACGGCACTCAATCCCGGCAACTCGGGCGGCCCGCTCGTGGCCGCGCAGGGGGAGGTGATCGGGGTGAACACCGCGGCCATTCTGCCGGCGCAGGGGTTGTGCTTCGCCATCCCGATCGAGACGGCGAAGTTCGTCGCCGAGCGGCTGCTGCGGGACGGCCGCGTGCGCCGCGCCTGGCTGGGCATCGGCGGGCAGACGGTGCTGGTCCACACGCGGGTCGCGCGGTTCCACAACCTGCCGGCGTCGCGCGGCGTCCTGGTCCTCGCCGTGGAGCCGCGCAGCCCGGCCCAGCGCGCGGGGCTGCGGCCGGGGGATCTGGTCGTCGAGTACGACGGGCAGCCGGTCACCGGCGTGGATGCGCTGCACCGGCTCCTGACCGAGGTGCGCGTCGGCGCGCACGCCTCGGTGACCGTCCTCCGGAATGCCGAGAAGCGGCAACTGGAGATCGTGCCCGAAGAGTCCGAGGGGTGACGCGCCCCCCGCACCAATTGCCGGCGTCATTGTGGCGATTGGTGTGGGGGTGCTACAATCAGGGCATGGACCTCGGGGTCATCCCTCGGCGCCGACGGCGAGATGGGCTCATGCTCGCCGAGGTGCTCTTCTTCCTGCTCATCTTCAGCGTCCTCATCGCGCTCGCGGTGTCCATCAAGGTTCGGATCTCGCAGCGCCCCATTCCGGCGCGGCGCGACCTGACGGTCGAAGAGACCCGGTACCTCAAGTATCTGGCGTATGTGCCGTCGGAGCACGCGGGTTCCTCCGAAGAGCCATTGGTCATCGCGCCGCCGCGCGCCCGTCCGCCGCGCCGGCCGCCGGCTCCTGCAGATGATCCGGGCTCCCCAGCCGGTTCCTCACCAGACACGGCGGGCATGCTCCTCAGGACTCCCGGACCGGAACCTGCCGCGGACGAAGCGGGCGCGTCTTCCGCCCCCTCCGAACCGGCTCCCGCAGCCGATCTGGCTGTGGTGAATGTCTCCACGGAACGAGCGGCCCAGCCATCCGTTCCCGCTCAGGAGGGTCCTCGCGGGGCGTTGCCGGGAGGGCTTGTCGCGATCGGCGCGGATGGCAGCCCGCGTCCGCAGCCGGTGACGGACCACGACATCCGAACCACCGTCACATCAAGCCGCGCCTCCGCGTCCACCGTCTTGCTGGGACTGCCCGGTCAGGGGACCGCTCCCGCCGTCTCGCCGGATCCCCGCCTCGCTGGGCCGGAGAGCGTTCAGGACGGATCCAGGGCTTCGCGCCGGAAACCGCGGACGCTGCACTACCGCCACCGCGGGCCGGATGTGTGGACGCATTGGCCGGACGCCACCCAGCGCCACGTCGTCGGGGAGCGCGGCACCCTGCGCCTGACCCGGGCGATGGAGGTCCTCGCCAAGTCGGGGGCCAACGCCATTGCGGACGACTTGGTGCGCAAGGGCGTCGTCGTCTCGTTTGGTGACGAGTCGGAATTTGCGAATGCCGGCGAGCATGCGACCGCCCTCCTGGTCTACTCGACGGATGACCGGCCGCCGTTTCGCCCGCGCCAGGTGCCGGTGATCACGCTCAATCCCCGGCACGCCGGGGAAGACCCCCGCATCCTCGCGGCGGTCCTGGTGCACGAGGGCACCCACTTCCAGCAGTACGTGGACGGGACCGTCTTCGATCCGTCGCACTCGACGCGCGACGCCGAGGCGGACGCGTGGGTCAACGGGGCCACGTTCTGGCAGGAGATCCGGACCTCCGAGGGGCTGCCGTGGACGAGCGAGCTCGCCAGACAGGAAGAGCTCAGCTATCAAGTGGCGCGCCAGGGCGAGGGGCCGCTGCGCGACCTGATCGTCGCCCTCTACCCGCTGATGCGCTGACCCGATGGGCACTCGACGACCACGGCGCGAATGGTGGCTCGGCGTCCTGCTGGGGCTGCTGTTCCTGCTGCCAGCGGTCTGGCTGGGATGGCAACACGGCCGTCTGAGTTCGCCCCCGGCGCCGAAGGAGTCGCCCGATCGCGGCGATGACCCGACGCGGCCGCTCCAGCTGGTGTCTCCGGCCGGCTGGCGCCTGGAGCGCGAGCGGGGCCGCACGGAGCCCTACCACCAGATCCGGCTGGTGGGCGCTCGCAACGCCGAGGACACCTACACGGCGTTCATCTCGATCCGCGTCAGGCCGCTGCGGGAAGCGGGAGGGTTCTACGCGCACGTTGGGGAGCTGGTCCGCCACTCCATCGACCGGCGGCTGGAGGGCGCTCGCGTCGAGGGCCCGCGCGCCGTCCGCGTCGCCGGCGTTCCGGCCGAAGAGCTCATCGTCGTCTACACGATCCCGGCCCTCCGCCATCATGCGGGCGCGAAACCGGCGGACATCCCCGTCACGACGCGCTCAATGTTCTTCGAGCGCGGGTCCTCCTGCTACGAGCTGGTGTACAGCGCCGACACGCGCGAGTACGCGCGCCATGAAGCGGTCTTCACCCGGCTGCTCGAGTCGCTGCGCGTGCCGTGAGCCTCCACCCATGAGCCTGCCTGTCGTGTCTCCCAGCGGTCTGCGCCTGAGTCTTGCGGGCCATCTCGAAGAGCTCCGACGTCGGCTCGGCATCAGCCTGGCCGCGTTGTTGCTGGCCGTCGGCCTCTGCCTCACCCAGGCGGAGCGCCTGATCGCGTGGCTGGCAGCTCCCGTCCAGGCGTGGCTGCCGTACTTCGCGTTCTTCACCCCGGTCGAGCCGCTGCTCGCGTATATGAAGGTCAGCGGGCTGGCCGGCATCGTGGCGGCGATGCCGGTCATCCTCTGGCAGCTGTGGGCGTTCATCCGCAGCGGCCTGACACCACGCGAGCGGTCGGCCGGCCTGCTCTTCGTCTGGTGGGGCAGCCTGCAGTTCGCGGCAGGGGCGGCGTTCGCGTACTACGTGCTGCTGCCGGCCTCGTTGCGCCTCCTCCTGCGCATCGGCGAGCACTACCTCAGGCCGATGATCTCGATCGACCGCTACCTCTCGTTCGTCACCGGGCTGCTGTTCTGGTGCGGCCTGCTCTTCGAGCTGCCCGTCCTGCTCGTCGTGCTCGCGCGGATCGGCGTGGTGAGCCCCGAATGGCTGCGCCAGCAGCGGCCGTACGCGATGCTGATCCTGGTCATCCTGGCGGCACTGGTCACACCGACGACCGATCCGGTCAACCTCTGCCTCGTCGCCGTGCCGCTCGCACTGCTCTACGAAGCCTCGATCTGGCTCACACGGGCGACGATGCGTCTGCCCGCGCCGCCGGACGGCTGACCGCCGCCCCCCGCCATACCACGCCCCAGGCGATCCCCGCGACGGCGCACCACCACGCGCCCTGCCCTCGGGGGCCCACCATCAGCTGCAGCGGGCCGATCGTGGTCGCGAACAGCGCGACCGTGGCGATGAGCCACTGCCGGAGGCTGGTCCCCCACGCTTCCTGCGCCGGGCCCGCCACCCGCACGATCTGCCACCAGCCCGGCGGGCGCACCCGCGCGTAGAACGTCTTCAGCGTCGCTCGATCAACGGGCGGTGTGGCCAGCGTGACCGGCAGCCAGATCGCCGCCGTGCCAAGCACCATGAAGAGCAGCTCCACGAGCAGGCCGGACGGAGCCCCCAGCCACGCCAGGACGCGCGGTCGGATCAGCAGCAGCGGTAGGCTGGCGGCCATCGCGGTGATTTCGCTCCACGGGTTCACGCGCCACCAGAACCACCGCAGCAGGTACACCGGGCCGATGCCGGCGGTGAGGTTCAGAATCCACGTGAACGACGAGCCGATCGTCCGGTTCGCGAACGCGATCCACATCGCGCCGAAGGCGAGGAGAAACGGCAGGAGTCTGGCGACCGCGAGGTAGTGGCGCTCCGAGGCGCGCGGGTTGAGGAACCGCTTGTAGCCATCGTTCAGGAGATAGGACGCGCCCCAGTTCAGCTGGGTGCTCAGCGTCGAGAGAAACGCCGCGAAGAACGACGCGACGAGGATGCCGCGCAGCCCTGAGGGCAGCAGCATCGTGATCAGCCTGGGGTACGCTCGCTCGTGATCGATGAACGCCCGCCCGCCCACCTGGTCCTGCAGCGCGGCGTCCGGGATGAGGAGGATCGAGGCGAGCGCGGTGACGATCCACGGCCACGAGCGCAGGCAATAGTGGGCGATGTTGAACCACAACACCGACCGCATCGCCTGCCGCTCATCCTTGCACGACACGAGCCGCTGCACCACGACCCCGCCGCCATCCGTATTCTTCCACGCCCACCATTGGATGAGCACGAGCCCCAGGAACCAGCCGAAGGGCGAGGCCAGCACGCCGGAGGCCGAGCCGTCCGTGATCGGCGGGATCACCTCGAGGGAGGCGCTGCCGTGCAGCCGCCCGGCCAGGGCGTCGAGCCCGCCGACCGTCTGCACGGCGGCCACCGCGAGGATCACGGCACCCACCATCGCCCACACGAACTGGAACGCGTCCGTCAGCACGACCCCCCACAGCCCCGACAGCGAGGTGTAGCCGGCCCCCAGGACCACGCAGGCGATGATCGCATGCTCGCGGCTGAAACTGGTCGTCTCCTGCAGCACCTTCGTCATGCCGGTGACCGGCCACACGCCCATCACGTAGCAGTTGTAGAGCAGCCCCCAGTAGACCGCCTTGAAGCCTCGGAGGAACGCCGCAGCACCCCCGCTGTAGCGCAGCTCCACGAGCTCCACCTCCGTCATCACGTTGGCCCGCTTCCACAGCTTCGCGAAGACAAAGACGGTCAGCATCGTGCTGATGCCCAGCGCCCACACCTCCCAGACGCCCCAGATGCCCCGCCGCCTGACCATGCCGGTGATGAGCAGCGGCGTGTCCGAGGAAAACGCGGTGGCGGCGATCGAGGTGCCGGCGAGCCACCAGCCCAGCGCGCGGTTGGAGACGAAGTACGCCTCGAGGCTCTCGCCCGCTTTGCGGCGGAGTGCGACGCCGATGAGCACGCTGATGAGGCAGAAGGCCCAGACGATCGACCAGTCCAGCCACGTCATGCGCGGCCGGGGGTGATGGCGCCGAGGATGCACGCCTCGCGCGCGCCGGTCGTGTGGGGCAGGTGGTTCACGCGGCCTTGCCTCGCGCGGAGCGCGAGGAAGGCAAAGGCGACCGACTCCTTGGCCTGCGCCGGGATGCCGTAGCGCTCGATGGAGCGGACCGGGATGGGCCTCAGGAGCCGGGTGAGATGGCTCATCAGCGTCCGGTTGCGCACCCCGCCGCCGCTGACGATGACCTCGCGCAGGCGGTGCGGGATGAACCGCCGGTAGCTTTCGGCGATGCTGAACGCGGTGAAGTACGTCACCGTGGCGAGGACGTCCTGGGGTGCGCGCCGCAGGCGGGAGCCGAACACGCGCTGCACAAACTCCTCGTCGAACAGTTCGCGCCCGGTCGACTTCGGCGGCGGGCGGCGGAAATACGGATGGCGCCAGAGTTGCTCGACGGCGCGGTGGTCCACGCGGCCTTGCCTCGCCCCGTGGCCGTTCGCGTCGAAGCGGGCTCGTCCGCGGCTCATCCGCTGGACCACGAGATCCATAAGGCAGTTGCCGGGGCCGGTATCAAAGGCGCACGCGCGCAGGGTGCGCCCGACGACCGTGACGTTGGCGATGCCGCCGAGGTTCTGCAGGGCGCGCGCGGGCCCGTCGCCGAAGAACGCCTCGTCGAAGCCGGGCACGAGCGGGGCTCCCTCGCCGCCCGCCGCCAGGTCGCGGGGACGGAAGCTGGCGACGACAGGAATCCCGGTCCGCTGCGCGATCACGGCGGGCTCGCCGATCTGCAGCGTCGAGGGGGTGGGGTCGCCCGGCCCATGGTAGAGCGTGTGGCCGTGCGAACCGATGACGCACACGCGCCGGGCGGGCGTATGCGCGTCGCGCAGCAGTGCCGCCGCGGCCTTCGCGAACCGCTCGCCCAGCTCCATGTTCAGGGCGGAGATCTCCGGGGCGAGGAGGAGCGGGCCCCGGCGCAGGCGGCGCGCCAGGGTGTCGGGATAGGGGGTGGTGCGCTCGGTCAGCACTCGAAGGGTCCGGCCGCGGAAGCGCACCAGCGCGGCCGAGATGCCGTCGCACGAGGTGCCGGACATCAGACCGATCGCCAACGGCATCAAGATCGTGTCACATGTCACGTGTGACGTGTCACGTGCGTTCAAGAGCCCGACGGAGAGAGCCCTTGGCCTGACGCAGCCGCCGGGCCGCCGCGGCGTAGGTGAGGCGCTGCTCGACCATCATGACGGCGGCCTTGACGCGGCCCCGCCCAGCGTGCAGTGCGGCGGACGCCTGGCGGGGCGACTGTCCCGTGAACGACCGGATGAGCCGCACCGCGCGCTCGCGCAGCTTGCGGGACGACGGGCGGACGTCCACCATGAGGTTGCCGTACGTCTTGCCGAGCCGCACCATCACGCCCAGGGTGAGCCTGTTGAGGACCAGCTTCGTCGCCGTGCCCGCCTTGAGCCGCGTCGAGCCGGTCAGCACCTCCGGGCCGGTCGCGAGGACGATGGCAACCCCGGCCGGGATCCTCGAGCGGGGATGGCACGTGACCAAGATCGTGCAGGCCCCGCACCGTGCGGCCGTCCGGAGGGCGGTCTCGACGAAGGGCGTCACGCCGCTCGCCGCGATCCCGACGGCCACGTCGCCGGCGCGCACCACGCGCTGCACCGCGCGGCGTGCTGCCGCGCGGTCGTCTTCCACCCCCTCGCGGGAGCGGAAGACCGCACCCCGTCCGCCTGCGTGAATCGCCTGCACCATCGAGGGGCTCGTGTGGAACGTGGGCGGGCACTCCGCCGCTTCCAGGACGCCCAGCCGGCCGCTGGTGCCGGCCCCGATGAACACGAGATGGCCGCCGCGCTGCAGGGAAGCGGCGATGAGGCGGATGGCGCGCGCGATCTGCGGCAGAGCCCGGTGGACGGCGCGGACGGCGCGCAGGTCCTCGCGGTGCATCAGCCGCAGGAGTGCCGCAGGGGAGAGGCGATCGAGGTCTGACGTGCGGGGATGACGCTGTTCCGTTGGCAGACGATCGTAGCGTACGCGACGACGCATCACGACCTGAGGATAACATACGTCCGTGGAATGTTAAATGTGTAATGTGTCCGGGAAGTCCGTAGAATACCCTCCATGGACTTGGACACCTTGGTGGGCGCCAAATTAGCGCTCGGGTTCCCCGGCACCGACATTCACGATGACACCGTGACGTGCCTCCAGGAGACGCGCGCCCAAAGCCTCGTGGTGTTTAGCCGCAACTTCTCCTCACCCGAACACTTCTACCAGCTGATCCAGCGGCTCACCCAGGCGGTGGGCCGCCGGCTGCTGGTGATGGTGGATCACGAAGGGGGGCGGGTCATCCGGCTCAGCGGCGGGATGACGCGGTTTCCTGACGCAGCCACCGTTGGGCGCACGCAACAGGCCGCCGACGTGGAGCGGCAGGGCAGGGTCGAGGCGCAGGAGTTGGCGCGGCTTGGCGTGCGCGTCAATCTGGCCCCGTGCGTCGATGTCATCGAACCCGGCTGCGATCCGGTGATCGGCGACCGGTCGTACGGCTCGGACCCCGAGCGCGTCTCGCAGCTGGCGGTGGCCCGCATCCGCGGCCTGCAAGCCGGTGGGGTGGCGGCATGCGCCAAGCATTTTCCCGGGCTGGGGGCGGTGCCGCGCGACCCCCATCAGCTGCTGCCCACCATCGGGCTGGACTGGCCGGCGATGGAGCGCAGCCACCTCAAGCCGTTCGCCGCCGCCATCGAGGCGGAGGTAGCCATGATCATGTCCTCGCACGTGTGTTATCCAGGTCTTGGCGAAGCGCCGGACCTGCCCGCGACCTTCTCCCCCCGCCTGATCCGCGAGCTGTTAAGGAAGCGGATGCGCTTTCCCGGGCTGATCGTGACGGACGACCTGGAAATGGGCGCGCTCAGCCCCCTTGGCACCATGGGCGAGCGGGCCGTCCGGGCGACCGAGGCGGGACACGACCTGCTGCTGATCTGCTCGAACCTTGAGGCGGCGCACCAGGCCGCCACGGCCCTTCGGGAGGCCTACCGGAATGGCCGGCTCAGCCGCACGGAGCTTGAAGAAAGCGCTACCCGGGTGGCCCACGTCCGGGAAAAATTCCTGGGGTAACCCTTGCCGGTTCAAACAAGAATATGGTAATGTCTTTATTTGGGAGCCGATAAGGGCACACTCGCTGAAAGGCGGGGTCGCAAAGCTCAAGGCCTACCTTGCGACGATGCAGCGGGCGAGCGCTGGAGAAGCGCATGGGGCGGGTCGCTCCACAGAGGCGCCTCAAGGTCTGCGGAGTCGCGACACGGTTGCTTAGCTGCCGAAGCTTCTGAGGGCGCTTTGGTCGCCTTATCGAGCTCCCACTGGCTTCATCAAAAGCGACCCATCATCCCCATCATTGACACGGCTTGGTTCCAAGCCGTGTCGTCGTTTTTTCGCGCCCGGTATCTGATCTCAGAGGGTATAATGACACGCGTTGAGATCAGATACCGGAACAATGCCGCAACTCTCCGCGTCCACCCTCAAGCTGTTCCAGGAATGCCCGCGGTGCTTCTGGCTGCACATCAATAAAAAGATCGAGCGGCCCCGCGGGCCGTTTCCTTCCTTGCCCTCGGGGATCGACCGCATCCTGAAGGTATACTTCGACGGGTACCGGGGGCAGGGGCAGCTGCCGCCGCTTATCCGCGGCCAGTTCGAGGGCGAGCTGTCGACGACCCCATTGACGCTGGGTTTCAACGACCCCGCCACGGGGGCGCGCCTCTGGGGCAAGCTGGACGACTGCGTGCTGCTGCCGGACCGCCGCACGGCTCCGCTCGACCACAAGACCCGCGCCTCCGCCCCGGATGGCGTGGGGTACACGCAAAAGTACTATCAGTTCCAGATGGACGTCTACACGCTCCTGCTGGAGCGCAACGGCCATCCCACCACCCGCACCGCGTACGTCATCTACTACTTTCCCGTCGAGGGCGAGCTGCACAAGGGGTTCCCGTTCTCCATCGCGGTGCACCAGATCGCCACCTATCCCGAGACGGCCTACCGGATCTTCACCGAGGCGTGCCGGTGCCTCGAAGGGCCGCTGCCCACCTCGGGAGCGTTGTGCGAGTTCTGCCGGTGGGCGGAACGGCAGCCGCGATCGGCGCCTGAAGAGCCCGCCATCCCCGAAGACCTGTTCGCCTGACCCGCATGCGCCCGCCCGCGGTGTGGACGATCGCCGGCATCCCGGTCCACATCGCGCCCAGCTGGTTCGTCATCATCCTCTTCGTCTCGTGGTCGCTGGCCACCGGCTATTTCCCCGCGCGCGCCTCCGGGCTGCCGGGCCTGACCTACTGGACGATGGGCTTCATGGCCGCGCTGCTGCTCTTCGCGTGCGTGCTGCTGCATGAGCTGGGCCACGCGCTGACGGCGCAGCGCTTCGGCATCCCGGTGCTGGGGATGACCCTGTTCCTCTTCGGTGGTGTGGCCCAGCTCGCGAACGATCCGAAGCGGCCGCTCGTCGAGCTGCTCGTCGCCCTGGCCGGACCCGCGGTCAGCGCCGCGCTGGGGGCCGGATGCTTCTTCGCGGCACGGGCCATTCCGGTGACGCGCGATGTCCACCTCATCCTCGCGGCGATCCTGGAGTACCTCGCGATGATCAACCTCGGCCTGATCCTGTTCAACCTCCTGCCGGGCTTCCCGCTCGACGGCGGACGGGTGCTGCGCGCCGCACTCTGGGGAGCCACCGGCAACCTGCGCACGGCGACGAGGATCTCCAGCGCGGTCGGGTCCTGGCTCGGGCTGGGGCTGCTGGCGTTGGGGGTCTGGTCGATGGTGCGGGGGGCCGGCTTGCACGGCCTGTGGTACGTCCTGTTGGGGATGTTCCTGCGCGATGCAGCACGGGCGACGTACCACGCGGCCGCTGAGAGGACGCCTCGATGAGGCGCGTCGTCTTGGGACTGGCGTGGATCAGCGCGCTGTCGGCGGCGGTCGGTTTCGTGCAGCCCTGGGCGCATCTCGATGTGCGCGAGCCGTCGATGATGAAGCGGGTGCGGCAGGCGGTGGGGGATCAGGGGCGGGTCGACGGCTTCACCAAGCGGCTGAGCCGGGTCACGGTGGAAGTCCGCCGCGGGACGCAGACGCTGACCGGCGAGCTGCCCTCGCTGAAGGACCTCCCGAAGCAGGTGAGCGGCATCCAGATTCCGCAGATGGCGAACCGGGAGGATGCCAAGGTCGCCATGGCGCTGATGGAGCTGCTGATGCCTGCGTCGCAACACGTCGGCCTGAAGAGCTACGTGGTCTACCTGCTGCCCGGCCTGGCCCTCCTGGGCGCTGTGCTCCTGACGTGGCTCGGCGATCGGCCCGCGGTGCCAATCGGCGTGGCCGCGGTGTCGTCGGCCGTGGCCGGCGTGGGATGCTGGAAGCTCCTCACGACGAACACCCAGGCGCTGTTCGTGGCCATCACCATCGGCCACGGCTTGTGGATGTCGCTGTGGGCGCACGTGGGGCTCGCGGTGGCGGCCGGCCTCTTCCTGCTCCCCCGACGGAAGCCGGTGCGTTGACAGGGCTTCCCGCCACAGCCTATAATGCCTCACGATTCCCAGTCTGAGGGCCCGCCGCCGGGATAGCTCAGGTAGTAGAGCGGAGGCCTGAAAAGCCTCGCGTCCCCAGTGCAAGTCTGGGTCCCGGCGCCATTCTTCCATGCCGGCACCGCTCGACGTGCTGATCGTCGACGATGAACCGAAGGTCCGCCAGCTCCTCGGGCAGCTCCTGACCGCCCGCGGCTGCGCGGTGCGCCTCGCCGCCGACGGCCTCGACGCCCTCGCCCAGTTCCGCGCCCAGCCCGCCGAAGTCGTCATCACCGACATCCAGATGCCGAAGCTCAACGGCCTCGAGCTGCTGCGCGAGCTGAAGCACCTCGACCCGCTCCTGAACATCGTCGTCATCACGGCGTACCCCTCCGTCGAGGGGGCGGTGGACGCGATGAAGCTCGGGGCCTGCGACTTCATCACTAAGCCCTTCGACATCACCCAGATCCAGGCGATCCTGTACCGCTGCCAGCAGCGGCTCAGCCTCAGCCGGCAGCTGCGCGCCTCAAGCGAAGGGATGCTCAAGCTCGAGGAGCTCAACCGGCGGCTCGGCGAGCTCAACGACTTGAAGAGCCAGTTCCTCGCAGCGCTCTCCCACGAAATCAACACGCCGTTGTGCCTGATGAGCGAGTGGATCTACCTGCTCTCCGACGGGACGCTGGGGCCGATGACGACCGACCAGGAGCAGGCGGTGGACGTGCTCCTCGGCGCGTACGAGCGGCTGCAGCGGCTGCTCCAACAGCTCATCGACCTGATGCACGGCGCCGAGATCGTGGTGCGCCGGCAGGCGGTTCAGGCGCAGGAGCTGGTGCAACAGGCGGTGGCGGCCCTCATGCCGAGAGCGACCACCCGCGCCGTCACCGTCCTCGTGCAGCTGCCGGAGGCCCCGATTGCCCTGGAGGTTGATCGCAGCCGCTGCACCGCGGCCTTCGAATACCTCCTCGACAACGCCATCAAGTTCAACCGCAACCATGGCCGCGTCGAGATCGAGCTCTCCGGCACTCCGGCCGCAGCCCAGGTCACCATCCGCGACACCGGCATCGGCATCCCGCTCGAAGAGCAGGAGAAAGTGTTCGCGCCGTTCTACCAGGTCGACCGCCGGCTCAACCGCGCCTACGAGGGAGCCGGCATCGGATTGACGCTCGCCCGCCGGTACATCGAGCTCCACGGCGGCTCGCTCCAGCTGACCAGCGAGGTGGGGCGGGGCACCACCGTGACCGTGACGCTGCCGCGCCCCGCCGTGGCCGTCACCGTCCCCACGCTCTCGTCCTCGACGCTCTAACCCGGCCCCCCGCGTAGTGTCCTAATTCGCGATGATTCCAGTGATTGAACAGCTGATGACGGTGATGTCGAAGCAGACCATCACTGGAATCACGCTGTGAATCACTGTAATCCCCGAAAATAGGACAGTACCGCTATACGCCACTTCGATGGCCTCTAGATACGGCGTGTGGCCATCTGTCGTAATCTGAACACGGTGCTTAAGGCGGCTAGCCAAATCCTGTATGAAGGCCGTTGCTGCCGTCA
Source organism: Candidatus Omnitrophota bacterium (assembly GCA_016206585.1). Classification (GTDB taxonomy): domain Bacteria; phylum Omnitrophota; class Gorgyraeia; order Aquiviventales; family Aquiviventaceae; genus JACQRE01. The sequence goes on from JACQRE010000140.1 coordinate 15,568, forward strand.
GGTTCCGCTCAGCTACAAGCCAGCTTGGAACGAGCTTGGTATCTGCGCAAATCGCTGTCCACGTCCAGACGTTGCCATAGCCGAATTTACCCCGCTTGTCCTTTGGAACATTCTTCTCTTTGGCATAGCAAAAGCTCCAAATCTCGTCACATTGGATGTGCTTGCACGGTAGGTTCCGCAACGCTTGATCCTGGTACTCTGTACAAGCACGGCCAGCATCGACTAGGAGTTTAGTCACGGTGTTGATGGATACACCTACCATACGGGAAGTCGCACGCAGAGATGCGCCTTCGACGAGAGCGGTAAGAATTTGTTTTTGGCGGTTATTATCCAGTCGGTTCATGGATATATAATGCTTGAGCGCTTATGTATTGTCAACAACTATTTAGTTACAAGGGTAAATTTACCTATAAGGCTTGACAATACTAACTATGTGGTGTAAATTAACTCCAGATAGTAAATCATCCTAAACACGGAGGAATTACAAATGGCATCAACCCAACAACAAGTGAAGAACCCTTTTCGACCTGGAGCTGGTCATATGCCACCCTATCTTGCCGGAAGAGAAGCTGAACAAAAGGAATTTAAGGATCTTCTATCTCAAGACGTTATCTTGAAGAATTTAGTATTAACTGGTCTCCGGGGTGTTGGAAAAACCGTTCTTTTAGAGACTCTTAAACCCATTGCTATTACAGAGGGTTGGTTATGGGTTGGCGCGGAATTTTCTGAATCGACCAGCGTAAGCGACGAACATCTTTGCACAAGACTTCTTACAGATTTATCAGCTGTCTCTTCTTCCCTAAATATCCCTGATGAAAAGCACACTACAATCGGATTCGGAGGTTCAACTAAAACCCTCAATTTTCAAGGATTGCTTGATATTTACCACGCAACGCCTGGATTGGTAATCGATAAAATCAAGCGCGTCTTAGAGGTTACTTGGCAACCGTTTCAAAAAACTGGAAGAAGGGGAATTATTTTTGCTTACGATGAGGCGCAGAATCTGGTAGACCAAGCTGAGAAGGAACAGTATCCCTTGTCGTTGCTACTTGATTTATTTCAATCTATCCAGAAAATGGGAATCCCTTTTATGCTTGTCCTGACAGGACTGCCAACACTATTTCCTAAACTCGTTGAAGCAAGAACGTTCGCCGAAAGAATGTTTAGGGTTATCACCCTAGAACGGTTGAACAAACAAGAAAGTATGGATGCAATTGTTAAACCCACAGAGAAACCAGGTTGTACTTTTAGATTTAGGACGGAAACAGTCGATCTTATTTATCAAACCTCTGGAGGGTATCCCTACTTTATCCAATTTATCTGTAGAGAATTATTCGATGCATGGATACAGAAACTCGATGACGGGCAGAATCCGGTTGCCAAAATGGGTGACATTGTCCGAAAACTTGATACGGATTTCTTCTCTGGAAGGTGGGCTAAGGCTACCGACCGACAAAGAGAGCTACTGGAAGTTATTTCCTATCTATCCAATTGTGACGCGGAGTTTACAGTTCAAGAAGTGGTTGAGAAATCCAAACAGGTATTGAGTAAGCCCTTTAGTTCAAGCCACGCAAACCAAATGCTTTCCTCATTATGCGCTGCAGGGTTAGTTTATAAAAATCGGCACGGCAAGTATTCATTTGCCGTGCCATTATTAGGAACCTTCATCCAAAGACAAGTAAAGGAGCGTGATTCTAGGACGGTTTAGACCAACGAACGCGGGCCGCCTTCTTAGCAATTTCTTTCCGGCGCGACTTGCTTAATTTGGTTGCTCTAGCACGACCGCCTATTAACCCTCCCATTCGACCTAGTGCTACAGCAGCTGGATTCTTTCCCTGAATTGGAGGCGGGGTTTGCCCCGTAATGGAAGCCACAATCCAGGCGGCGGCTTCGTTTGCATCACTAGGAGGTTTCTTGCTTGAGCGCTTTGGCATACTGATAGTATGCCATGCCTTTGGAGCAGTTCAAGAGCTATCTTTGGGATGGGATGGGACTGCGTCGATAACTCTGGTCTTCCTTAAGCCGTTCCTTGACGTGAGTTACTTCATTCTCTACAACCGCCGCACGTTCTTGGTAGCGCTCCAACCGTTGTCTCGCACCCTCCAACTGAGAGAGAAATAGCACATAGCCGAAACCTATTGAAGCAGCTGCCAGTCCAGCGTCTCCACCTCATCCCCATTAATGGTTTTACGAAGAAAGGAGCTGGTCTGATCCCTTATTTCTTGAGGAACAGATTCAGCGTTATGAAGAATTTCTGTTAGTAATTGATCTTGCGCAGGCTTCGTTAGTTCCATTGAGCGTAGTTTTTGCGGTAGGCCTATTTCCAAACTGAGACACTACCGCCCCCCGCCCCGCCTTGCGTCGGACGTCCCACCCGCTTACAATGAATATCCCGTTTGCCGGTGTAGCTCAGGGGCAGAGCAGCTGTTTCGTAAGCATGAGCTACGTCGGTGGATTGGGTGGGGTTTTGAAGCGGAATTGGACGAGCGAACGGGTCAGGTAGGGTCTACTGCTAACGCCCTGCTAAGGAACACAGCCAGACGATTAGACAAAAATGAACTCACAGGACCGCGAACGCATTCCTGGCATCAAACCTGAACACATCCACTCAGAAGGACCGGTCTATTTGGACGAGGAAGACTTACAGTGGCAGCACCTCTGGCCAAAGGGTTTCTTGAAGACTTTTGCGGTGACACAAAGCCAGTGGGAAGCCTTTATGTATTCTCTGGAACTCGTAAGGCCCTACCAGGGAGACCGAGAGCCAAGTGTTTATACAGGATTCGATTTCCTGAAAGGCCAGCCCTTCTTCTGTAGTCTTTCGCCTTCGGCAGAGATCAAAGCCCTAGTCCAGAAGCTCGGAACGGGCAACAAGATAAGCGCTTCCCTCACGTCGCTTCTCAAGAATCGAGCCGAAATGGAACCAGAGGAAATCCAACGAAGAATCAAGACAGGAGTTGCTCAAAATGTCTGGCTAAGGAAGGGAATTAAATGCGCCTTCATTAGGCGACCACTGTTCCTGAAACTAGTTCGTAATTACCAGAAATTGAAGCATAAGAAATAACCCTCGCCGGTGTAGCTCAGGGGCAGAGCAGCTGTTTCGTAAAC
>JACQRE010000136.1 GCA_016206585.1 Candidatus Omnitrophota bacterium
TCCTGGAACGCGCGGAGCGCCTCGCCGAGCCCGCGCGCAACTTCCGGCAGCCGCTTGGGCCCGATGACCAGCAGCGCGATCACGAAGATCACCAGAAGCTCAGACAACCCCAGATTCCCCATGCCGCTACTCAGTGGTCACGTACGTGCTCAATGCCTCATAGGTGTTCGGGCCGATGCCCGGCACATCCAGCAACTCGTCGGGATGACGAAACCCGCCGCGCGCCTCGCGGTGCGCGACGATCCGCCGGGCCAGCGACGGTCCGATTCCGGGCAGCCGCTCCAGCGTGGCGGCGTCCGCCGCATTGAGGTCCACCTGCCGCGCCTCGTGCAACGCCCGATCCCAGGCCGCGCCCCCGTGCTGGCTGGAGGCCACCGGCTGATCGGAAGACCGTGGGTGCGGGGACAGGCCCAGTCCGATCAGACCCGCGATCGCCAGCCAGGCCAGGTGGCGACGCGCCTCGCGCGCCAGGGCCGTCATGGCCCGCCAGCCGAGGGCGCGTTGACCAGCGGGGCCAGCTCCCGCGCCATCTCCTGGGACGCTCCGCTGAGTGCGACGATGAACGCATCAACCAACAGGTCGCTGAACCACTGGCCCAGGTCGGATTCCCAGAACGCCGCGCAGTCCGCCAGCTCCTGCTCGGAGGCGTCGTGGTAGGTGAACAGGAGCTTGATCAGGATGCCCTGCTCGATCACCTCGCGCTGGCTGCGCAACTGGGCCAGCGCCGCCTGGACTTGCTGCCGCGAGGCTGAGGTCCCGCTGCCGTGCGCCGCGTCGAACGCCTCGGCCATCCCCTGCACCATGACGGTCATCAGCTTGATGGCCGCATCCGTCGCCGACGTCGCGGCACTCAGCCGTTTGGCGAGCACAACCCGTGCCGGACTGGGGGGTGCGGCCTGCAGCTGCTCGATGAAGTCGCGCAGGGCCGCTTCGGCCTCCGGACGGGACGCGGCCAGCTCCAACGCGGTCATGCGGGACCCCAGCGGCCCGCGGAGCCAGTCCGCGGCCTGCTGCAACCGCCCGGCATCGGCGTGCTGCGAGAACGTCTCCGCCACGCTGGCGCGCAGCCGCTCGCGCTGAAACGCGCTCGACATCACGGCGTGGATCCGCGTGGACGCCGCAGGGCTCAGCTCGTCCTTGTGCGCCTCGAGCTGTCCCTGCATCTGCTCGGGAATCCGGTCCAGCTGGTCCTGAAGCCCTGAGAGCCGGATCACCTCCTGGATGAGCGCGGCCTGATCTCCCGCCGGCTCAGCAGCGGCCGCGCTGGAGGATCCCGCGCACCAGACCATCACCGCAAGGACGAGCGCTGTTGTCCGCATGGCGTGCCTTCCCCGTTAGACCACGATGTTCACGAGGCGTTTTGGGACCACGATGAACTGTTTGATGGGCTGGCCGTCCAGGAACTTCTTCACCTGCGCATCGGCCAGCACGGCCGTCCGAAGCTCCGCCTCGCTGATGTCCGCCCGCACGGTGAGGCGGGCGCGGACCTTGCCGTTGACCTGGACCACCATCACGGCCTGCGCCTGCTCGAGCGCTACCGGATCGAACGCCGGCCACCGCTCGTACGCCAGCGTGTCCGCGTGCCCGAGCCGCCGCCATAACTCCTCGCCCAGGTGGGGGGCAAACGGCGAGAGCAGCAGCACCAGCGTCTCCACCGCATGCCGCAGGCTCGTTCGATGCTCCATGTTCAATGTGCGATCCAGGGCGGCGGTTCGGGGCTCGGCGTCAATGGCCTCACCCATGACGTTGACCAGCTCCATCATGGCGGCAATTGCGGTATTCAACCGCAGCGCCTCGATGTCTTCCGTGACGCGCCTGATCGTCTCATGCAGTTTCCGATGGAGTTCCGGCAGTCGTTCACTTCGCACTTCGCACTCCGCACTCCGAACAGCCTCTCCGAGTCGCCAGATGCGGTTCAGGAACCGGTCGATCCCCTCGATGCTGCGCGTGCTCCATGGCTTGACCGCCTCGAGCGGCCCCAGGAACATCTCGTAGCAGCGGAACGCATCCGCCCCGTGCGCGTCGATGACGTCGTCGGGATTGACGACGTTGCCGCGCGACTTGGACATCTTCTCCCCATCCTCGCCGAGGATGAGCCCCTGGTTGACCAGCGTCCGGAACGGCTCGGGCGTCGACACGAGTTTCAGGTCATAGAGCACTTTGTGCCAGAAGCGCGCGTAGAGCAGGTGCAGCACCGCGTGCTCCGCCCCGCCGACGTAGAGGTCCACCGGCATCCAGTGCCGCTCCTTCGCCGGATCCCATGCGCGCGTCTCGTTGCGCGGATCGAGGTAGCGCAGGTAGTACCAGCACGAGCCGGCCCACTGCGGCATGGTGTTGGTCTCGCGCGTGGCGGGGCCATGGCA
>JACQRE010000141.1 GCA_016206585.1 Candidatus Omnitrophota bacterium
CGCCCACGCCATGCTTGGGCAACGTGGGACGACGCGGGTAATCCAGCTCGGCCTGAGCGGCCACGAGCCGGGCAATGAGGACGCCGTACGACGAGGGGCTGACGTAGTCCAAACCCAACTGGTGTGAGATGACGATGGAAGCCGGATCCCGTCCATGCTCGCCGCAGATGCCGATCTTGAGCGCCGGCTGTGTGGCCCGCCCCTTCGTGATGGCCACCTCCATGAGCTCCGCAACCTTCGGATGGAGCGTCACAAAGGGGTCGTACCCCAACAGGCCGGCCTGTTGATACCGCTGCAGGAACCCTTTCTGCGCATCATCCCGGCTGATCCCCAACGTCGTTTGGGTGAGGTCGTTGGTCCCAAACGAAAAGAAGGCCGCCGAGCGGGCGATGCGATCCGCATCCAGCGCCCCGCCGGGCAGCTCGATCATCGTGCCGATGGTATAGGGGACCTGGCCACGGGAGAGCCCGGCGTCGGCCAAGACCTCCTGAGCCACCGCCTCGATAATCTGCTGCTGGTTGTTGAACTCTTCGGTGGAAAAGACCAGCGGCACCATGATCTCCGGGCGGACGGACACGCCTTCCTTGGCGAGCTTGACCGCCGCGCGCATGATCGCTCGGGCTTGCATCCGGGTGATCTCAGGATAGACAATACCCAGCCGCGATCCCCGCAGCCCCAGCATGGGGTTCATCTCCCGCAGCGCATCCACGACCGCGAGCAGCTGTTGCTTTTCCTCAAGGAGGTGCGGATCGCCGCCGCTGAGCTCGAGCCGTTGAATCTCAAGCGCCAGCGCTCGATGATCCGGAAGGAACTCATGCAGCGGCGGATCGAGTAACCGGACTGTCACCGGCAAGCCCGCCATCGCCCGGAAGATGCCCTCAAAATCGTCCTGCTGGAAGACCTGGAGTGCGTCCAGCGCCGCTTGACGCGTGGCGGCGTCCTTCGCCAGGATCATCTGCCGCATCATGGGGAGCCGGTCCCCAAAAAACATGTGCTCGGTCCGCACCAACCCGATGCCCCCCGCGCCAAAGCGACGGGCGGCCGTCGCCTCCTCAGGGGTGTCGGCGTTGGCGCGCACCCCCAGGCTGCGCACCTCGTCGGCCCAGCCGAGGAGCCGCTCAAGCTCCGGCGTCATCCCGCCAGGCAGCAAGGGGGCTTCGCCCGACAACACGCGATTGCCGCTTGCATCGATGGTGATGAGCTGGCCCCGATGGACCACGAGCTCGCCGGCCCTGAACGTCCCCGCGTGTTCATCGATGTCGATGTCGGCGCCGACCACCGCCGGGATCCCCTTGGACTTCGCAACAATCATCGCATGGCTCGTGCCGCCGCCGCGCGCGGTCAGGATCCCGACGCTGGCGTACATACCCTCAACGTCCTCGGGAGCCGTCTCGTTCCTCACGAGGATCACCCGCTCCCCTCGAGCGGCCCACTCGACCGCTTCGCGGGGCGTGAAGACGACCTTCCCGACGACCGCCCCGGCCGACGAGGCCGCTCCACGCGCCAGCTCGATCACGTTCGCCCCGGGATCAACGCGCGGGTAGAGCGTCTGCACGATGTCATCAGTGCGGATGCGCTGAATCGCATCGGCCTTGGTAATGAGGCCTTCCTCGGCGAGATTCACCGCAATCTTCACCGCGGCCGGGCCGGTCCGCTTGCCGCTGCGGACTTGCAAGATGTAGAGCGTCCCCTGCTCGATCGTAAACTCAATATCCATCAGGTCGTGGTTGGCTCGCTCCAGCCGATCGCCGATGGTGAGCAGCTCGGTGTAGAGCGCGGGCATCTGCTCCTGAAGGGCCTGAATGGGCTGCGTCTTGAAGCGACCGGACACGATATCTTCGCCTTGCGCATTGAGTGAAAACTCTCCATAGGGGACCTTGTCGCCGGTGGAGGAGTCTCGGGTAAAGTAGACCCCGGTCCCGGAATCCGACCCCATGTTCCCGAAGACCATCGCGACGACGTTCACCGCGGTCCCCATGTCCTCAGGAATCTCCTCACCGGACTTCCTGGCATCTGCGCGGTAGACCTTGGCCCGGTCGGAATTCCACGACCTGAAGACCGCCTGAATCGCGCTCCAGAGCTGTTCGTTGACATCCGTTGGAAGCGCGCGCCCGGTCTTTTGCTGCACCAGGTCCTGATAGCGCGGGAGAACCTGCGTTTCAAGAGTGCTGACGTCAAGGTCGCCATCCTGCACGACGCCTGCCTGGTGCTTGATGGGCTTGAGGACCTCCGTAAAGGCCTCCTTGTCAATACCCAGGACCACCGACCCGTAGCCCTCGATGAAGCGTCGATAGCTATCCAGTGCAAAGTGTCGATTGCCCGTGGCCTGCGCCAACCCTTCCATCGTCTCGTCATTCAAGCCGAGGTTCAGCACCGTATCCATCATGCCGGGCATCGAAACCGGCGCGCCGGAGCGGACGGCCACCAGCAAGGGGTTGGCGGAATCGCCGAAGCGCTTTCCGGTCGCCGCTTCAAGTTGGCGCAGTTTCTCGGCGACGGCCTGCGCAAGCCCCGGCGGGTAGGCGCCCGTCTTCAGGAACGCGAGGCATGCCTGGGTCGTGATGGTAAACCCCGGCGGCACCGGGATGCCCATCGCCATCATCTCCTGCATCCCGGCCCCCTTGCCACCCAGGAGCGCCTTGCGCGCTTTGGGATCCGCGATGAGGCTGACCCCTTCTACGACCCCCTGACCCGCGAAGTACACCAGGGTGTCAGGCGCGCCGCCGGGATCCTCCCCCACCCGCATCGTGCCCACGCCGTGCTCGGGCAGCTCCGGCGCGCCGGATGGCAATTGGGCGAGCTGCGCCCGCCGGGCCGCCCTCGCCAAGACCGGACTGCGCGCCACCGCCGCGTCGTAGGCGAGGCGGTCCTCCTTCTGGCGCCGGCGGCGCTCCGCCTCAGGAATGGTTGACTCGTAGTCCGTCTCGGCGAGGTGTTGCCGGTAGTCGTCATCGCCATTCCTGAAATCATCCGCCTCGCGCGGCGTGAGGGGCTCGCCAAACGCCTCTTCCGGCTTTGCCGGCTTGAAGGCCAGCGCCTCGTAGGCGGCCACTCTCCAATGTTGGCCGACGCCGCCAAGCATCTGCTGGGCGATCTCGTGCGCGATACGCTGGACCAGCGCCGGGTCAAACTGGCGCTCGTCGTAGGCCTTTCTGAGGAGGACGGCGGGGACATAGATTCTCAGCGTCGGCTCCTCCACGCCTTGCTCGCCGTGCTCCAGCCGCCGGCTGAAGACCTGCCACTGGCCCGGCTCTCCTATTGGAAGGTACCGCTCAGTCCCCGTTGCGACTCCAACCACTTCCACCCTCCAGCTATCGATCCGCTCCTCTCCTCCTGTCTCTCGTAAGCTCCGCGCTTTCAGCACGTCAAGCACGCGCTGAAAGAGCGCAGAGGCTTCAGGAGCCACTTCCCCCTCGGGGCGCAGCATCCGCTGCAACGAATCGTGCCACTCGGAAAGTTCCTCGAAGAAGACCTCGATGAGCTGCGGGTACCAGCTATCAGTGATCGCCTCCAGCGCCTGCCGATCCGGCGCCGGGGTTCCCACCGGCCTGGCGGCGATCACGGAAACGGGCGTCCCGGGTTCGCGGCCGCGTTCCTGCTGTTCAATGGCGGCCAAGCGATCCCACTTGACCCGCCGCTCGGCCTGGACCGGATCGCCCGATTTCATGGCGTACGCCCCAACGGCAAAGGCCACATCCGCAATCGAGACCTCCTGATCGGCTGGCCCCGCCTCGCCGGAGCGGTGGGAGATGATCACCTCGTAGCCAGCTTGTTTGGCCATCTCGATCACTTCGAGCGTCCCAAGGTAGCCCTGGCCCGCATCGGTATAGCCGGTGGTCAGCAAGCCGTTTTGATTGAGTTTGATGAGCACGGCGTTCCCAACATGCCGCCGGATGCCCTCTTGCAGGCGCCCGGCTTGGGTCACAAACAGATCATCCCCGATGAGGAGAATCTCCTGGCCAAGGCGCTGGGTGAGCTCGGCCCAGTGCTCCCAATCGTTTTCGCCTAATCCATCCTCGATCGACTCGATGGGGTAGCGTGTCACCCAGTCCGCATAGCGGTCCATGAGGAACTGCGCGCTGACCTCCTGGCCTTCAAACCGGTAGCGATCGGGGGATCCCTCAACCAGCATCGAGGTCGCCGCAACGTCCAACGCCAACGACACCGTGCCAGGCCGTCCCGATCGATCCGCGGTGTAGCCCGCATTCTGAATGGCCTCTACCAGCCATCCGAGCACCCGTTCGTGGACGCCTGAACCTTTCAGGTTCGGGATGGCATAGCCCCCCTCTTTGCCGCGAGCGGTTGCGTCCAAGCCCTCCCGTTGGTAGATGTTCCCCAGCTCCGCGTCGATCGTCAGCCCCATCTGAATGGCGTCCTTCGCCGTGGCGCCATGCGGGACGATCATAAACTCCTGCAGATCCAAGTCATTCTCGGCATGGGCGCCGCCGTTCGTGATGTTCATCTGCAGCCGCACGGTGGGAGCGCCGCTTGCCGCAATGGCGGGACGCACCTGACGAAGGAATTGGTACAGCTCCATGCCGCGCTGGCGGGCCGCCGCCCACGCGCAGGCCATCTGGTAGGGTAGCGCGGCGTTCGCTCCCACGCGGCCCAGGCCCATCTGCACAATCCGTTGCCCGATCTCCACGAGCTGGTCCGCGGCAAGCCCCAGGCGCTGGACTTCCGCGTGGATGGCCGACACGTTGGTGATCGCCTGCGCGACCTCCACCGTCGGAGCCTCGTCCGTTCCCGTGGAGGTGCCCGCTGGGACGACGAAATGGCCGCGGCCGCCACCGCCCACCTCGACGTCCACCCTCACGGTGGGCTGGCCCAGCGCGGTCGCCTGCGAGGCTGTCGCACTCGCGATCCGCAGCGGCTGCACTGATGCGAATGCCTGATCGAGCCATGCCAGCGTCTCATCCGAATCCACCAGCCGCAAGAAGAGCCCTGCGCCACCCACCGACTCTCTGAGTTCGGTGAGCGCCCGATAGGAGGCCTCCGCGAAGGCGTCCCGCACGAGGTGAGGGCTCACCTGATGGAGGTAGCTCTTGGCGAACCCGATCGCCGGACGGCCCGGCAGCGGCTGTTCGGGCACACAGGAGATGATGAGCGGCAGGTACTTGCGCGGCTGGGCCAACACCTGCTGGAAGCTGATGTGCTGGTCGCCGGTTCCCTGGAGGACCCACTCGTAGCCCATCCCGATCAACCGGTTCCGCAGCGCCTCGAACTTCTCCCCCTCCAGATAGATGAAAGGCACGAACGTGCGGCCTTGGCGGTCGGCGAGCGCCATCGCCTTCCGAATCGTCTGGACCAACTGCTCCACGCTCCCCACCTGGCCAGGTGCGTCGAGCTCGGCGAGGTTCGTGTGGAGTTGGCGGTCGTGCGCCGCCTGCAGGGCGCGCTGGAACGCCCGTTGCACCGCCCCCGGCTCGCGAACTTCCTGGTCCTGGAGCGCCTTGAGCTGTTGCTCCAAGAGCCCCTTGCCGAGCTCCACGTACGGCTGACGGAGGTACAGGTTCTCTTGGAGAATACGGGTCGCTGGATGGTCAAGGTCGCTCGGGTCCACGCGATCCGCCGCGTGCCCCGCCTTGGCCAGCGCCCGGGCGATGAGCCGGTTGCCCACCGTGTAGGTCATCCCATAGATGGTCGTGAACAGGTCGGCGAGGCCGTTCGCCGCCGCCTGCCGGTCCTGCCCGGTTTCCAGCCTCGGGAGGACCCGCACGTTGTCTCCGGCAATCGGCAGCGACGACAGGTTGATGATGAGATGGTTCGCCTGCCCAAGGTAGTGGTGCCGTTGCGCCAGCCAGGAGCTGGCGGGAATGGCGATGAGGTTCGCAAATCCCTCCTGCCAGATACTCTCGTTGAAGTTCTGCTCCACGGACTTGCCGAACCAGAACAGCGCATCCGGCACCACGAACGCGATGTCGGTGATGCCTCGATCCAGCACGAGGGTGCCGAGCTCGTTGCCAAGATGCCGGCCCTCGCGCACCCGGCGGATGCCCTCGCGGCGGCGGGCCCAGTAGGCCCCCGCGTCCAGTCCGTGGAACGCCAGAAACGTCATCATGTGAAGGTCGCCGGTCCACCGCCCCCCAACATTGTCGAACATCGCGCCGAATCCTGGCGCGTCCTCGCCCAGCTCGCGGTCGAGGCCCGAGTTGCGGATAAAGGCCGAGAGGCGGCTTTGATCCGGCCGATCGGTCGTTTCGAAGAACATCGCTCCGAGCACCCGCCGGAACACCTGCTCCACCTGCTCTTGTGTCACCGGCAGCCCCGCGGCGGCGGCGCGCTGGGTGACCAGATCGAGCAGGCTGCTCGTCTGAAACCGTGCCGGATCAACTCTGAAGAGGTCGCCGCCCTTGCGCTCCTGGCCGTCCACCACGTTCACCTCGTGGAGCGTGTCAAACACGACCTGCGCGAACCGAACCCCGTCCAGATCCAGCGCCTGTGCCTGGCGTTTCATGAGCGTCCACAAGATATCGCTGAAAATGAGCATCGTCTCGTCCGTCGATCCGGATTTCGAGCTGGGAATCACGACGAGCTGGTCCCACCCTGCGCCCACATCCGCCAGCACCCGCTCGAGCGCCGCCTCATAGTCTTTGCCCAGCTCATACTCGCCAGTCATCCGCACCGGTTCGCCCGCGGCCGTGGTCTGGAAGGCCGCCACGCCCTCGGCGATTCCCTGGAAGGGAGTGTGCTGACCCCCGATCCCGAGCTTGACAATTACCCGGATGGGTTTGCCGATCCGTGACTCCCGCCGGTGGAAGAAGTCGGCCATCGCCACAACACTTTGCAGGAAAGCGGCTTGGCCGGTCTCGAGACCGGCGGCATCCTGGGTGTAATAGCCCTGGTGACCTTCGAAGGCATGCGACCCATCCACCGCCGCGCCTTCCGCCACGCCGTAGCCGGCCTGCCCGTAGCCGCCCTGGAGGAATCGCGCGGCCAACGCGTCATGACCCCCAGCGTTCAGGATCGTATGGAGGGCCGCGCCGACCTGTTCGGATAGCCGAAGTTCGAGTTCCGCACGGACTTCCCGCACGAACCGGTCCACGCGCTGGATCGTCTCCTCGATCTCGGCGCGGGGGCCGGCGAAGGAGAACCGGTACCAGCCCGGGTAGCCGAAGGCGCTGCCCGGAACGCCCTGCACGCCGGTCGCATAGGGGAAGATCCGGTCGAAGGTCTCCGGCGTGATCGTCTCGCCGCGCCAAGGGCGGCCGAAGAGGCTGGAGGGATCCCAGAAGAAGTAGAACGCGCCGCCCGGCCGGACCATACCAAGATCCATCTGCTTCCATGCCGCCTCGAAGAGCTGCTTGTTCTCGGCCAGCATGGCGCTGTGCGCTTCGTAATAGCGCCGGGTCCGCTCCGCATACTCCTTTCCCCGGCGGTAGACCGCCAGGCCCACGGCGTTGGCGATCCGATCCGACCGTTGGACGATGAGCGAATCGGTCATCCGGACCAGCTCGGTGTCGTGGCTGGCGAGCTTGCCGCGCCGTGTGCCGGGGTGGATGACCTCCTTCGAGTCGGTCATCACGATAGCCAGGTGCTTGAGCACCTCCTCCACCGGCTTGCCGGATGCTTCAGCTACCGAGGAGGCGATCTTGTTCAGCTTGAGCGGCTTACCCACCGCGCCGTCCTCGCCGAAGAGCAGCCGCCCGTACGCCCCATCAAGCACCATGAGCACGTCGTGCGCCACCGCGTAGGTCCACAGCGCCTGCATCTCCTCGCTGGTGACCGTGGCACTGGTGGGGTTGTCAGGGCTGGTCACCAGGAGGATCTTGGCCACATCGGGCGTGTTACGGCCCGCGGCGGCCAGCGCAGCATCAATTTCATCTTCCGTGGCGATAAACTGGCGCTCCTCCTGCGTGTCGACGTAGACGATGTCGCGCTTGGGAACACCGGCGAGCGCCAACGAAGAGTCATAGCCGACGTAGTACGGCTTGGGCACGATCACGACGGTGCCCGTGTTGCCCGGCTCGCGGTTCTTCAAGCGCGTGTACGCCTTGACCAGCGCCTGGAGCGCCACCTTCGAGCCTTCGGCATCGGAGATGACCTGCTCATCCTCGTACATCAAGCCATAGGAGTCCTCAAGATAGAAACGATCCGCGTCCTTGAGCGCGCGGCGGGTGGCTTCGGCCTGCTCCGGCGTCTGCGCAGCGCCCTCTTCAGCGGCTTGCTTCACCCACTCCGCCAGCGGAAAGCCCGGCTGGCCGACCCAGGACTTGATGAGCAGCGTGACGTCGCGCCAGCCGCCCTCTCGCGGGCCAAACGTCTCTTCCAGCTCTTTGGCGGTGAGGCTCAGGCGGTTCTGGGAGGCGGCGCGTCTGGCCAGCTCAAGCACCTTGGGATTGTCCGGGTTCAGGCCCAGGCCCTGCAGCGCCTCCTGGGCTGGAACCGAGAGGTGGCCGTAGGCGCTGAGGGACGCCTCAATCGTCTTGAGCGGGGTGATGCCGAGCGTCGGATCGGGGGCGAGCTGAGCGACCGTCCCGTTCAGGACCGATTCATCCGTCATCGACTCGATCGCCGAACGGGTGACGCCGGGTTCGGCCTGGCGCTGGGCCAGCTGCGCGCGCAGCGCGTCGTTGAGGATGGCCTGGACGTAGTTGTCCTTGCCAGCGTTGGAGGCGCCGACCGCGACCTCGAACTTCGACGCCAGGGCGGTGTTGAACGTCACCAGCGAGCCGATGCGCAGATCCGGCTGGCCGAGGCGCTGCGCGAAGTCGGTGAGGAGCGCGACGGTGGCGCGCAGCGGCGGCGAACGCTCAAGCAATTGCATCAGCTCGGCCGTCTGCGGATGCGGCTTGGTGGCGTCGAAGATGACGAGCATCTTCTGTCTCGCCGCCAACTCCAACACGGATTGGAGCGACGCGGCATCCTGGCCGAGGTCGTCGAAACTGAGGATCAGCGCCTTGGGCATGCGTCCGGTCCCGAGGACCCAGGTGTCCTCCAGCTCATATTGCAGACGGTGCGCCAAGAGCGCAGTACCCGTCCTCGCTTCGAGCTCAACGCGTTGCGCCAGGGTATCAACACCTGCCGCTCCCTCATACCGCGACCATAGCGACGGCGAGATCCAGACCAGATCACGCTGCTCCTGCGGCTTGCGGTTGACATCGGTCAGATCCGCCACCAGATCCAAGAGCTGGCGCGCCGCTCCGGCACTCTCAGATGTCACCAGCACCTGGGAGATGGCCAACTCCACGCCGAACTCCTGCGACAGCGTCTGGCGCAGCGCCTCGCGCAACTCGGGCCGTCCCGGCAGCGGCGGATACGGGTTGACCGCATTCGCTGCGTTGAACCGCTTCACTGAGGCGACCATCGGCTCATTCGCCGAGGGAATGGGCGCTGTGAGCGACACCGACCGGATGAGGGCCGCCATCTCGCCGTCGTCCGCCGTGCGCGACAACACCTCGACGACCCGGGTGGCGGCCTGCTCCAGCGATTCGCCGGCAGGACGCGCGAACAGCGCGTGCGCGTGCGGGGTGTTGCCCCGGTACTCGGTGGCCATCAGCCAGCGCCGTCCCGGCTCATCCGCTCGAATGCTGGAGACTTCAACGTAGCGATGCGCGCGCCCCGGCACGGCGCGAATCACCGCGCCCTCCAGGAGCTTGTGGAGGAGCGCTCGCTCGGGAAAGTCCGCCAGGTGGGGAGCGAGCGTGAACGGCGCCCCATCGCGCAGATCGCGAAGATCCTGGAGCGCCTTGGCATCGCCGGCGAAGGCCGCCGTCACCATGGCGCGAAACAGCTCCGGGGTCAGCTCGCGAACCCACTGCGCTCCCGGCCCAGCGCGATAGGATCGATAGGATAGAGGGGCACCCTCGGGGAGATTGGAAGGCGTCTGAGCGGCCACCACGCGGGTGACGGTGTCGACGAGCAGCCGGTGGACCGTCACGTCTTCCGGAAGCCCCTGGTAGGTTGCGGTCAGCACGAGCGTGGTGCCGTCCAGGGAGACGTCCGCAGAGGTGAGCCGGCCCTCATGGACCAGTGCCCGGCAGTATGCCTGGAGCGTTTCAACGATCCCGGCAGGCACCTGCCGGTCCGGGAAGAAGTCGGCCAGGCGGCCGATCCGGTGAGTGATGCGCTGCTCCTGGAGCGGCAGCTGCTCCGCCGCCTGCCGCGCCGCCACCGGACTGACCGGTAGCTCCTGCTTGAGGAACACCTGGTCGCGGTGAGACGCGGGGGCACGGAGACACTCCTGGGCGTAGGCGACCGGGACGCCCTGGGTCGCACTAAAGGCGGCTGTGACGATCCACACGATCGATCGCTGCGCCCAGCCAGTGATGGAGAATCGCATGGAGTTCCTGCTGCGTCGTGGCCCACCGGGAGCGGAACGGCACGCGCCGTTCCGCTCCCTGCAGACCGTGAGCTGCGTCGAGTGCTAGAGGTTTCCTCGCGCGCCGCGCACCGTGGTCTGGTAGTGTTCCAACTCGGTATCGAGTTGGCCTGACGCCTTCAGCTCCCGAGGCGAGATGACACCCACCTCCGCGAGTGAATCCACATCGAGCTTCGTCTTGATAGACTCCGCCAGGACGCCGCCGGTCGCCGCAGCCTCGATCCCGGCTGAAAACGCGGCGGCCGCCGACCGGCCCTCATTCACCGTCACCTTCACGCCGGCCTGAGGAATGGTCTGCAGCCAGTTCGAGGGGCCCAAGGCCACCGCCACTGCGCCTTGCGGCTTCTCAGTGGCTACCGTGAACCATTCAGGCTTCAGGGACGTCGCCCCGTCCGTCGCATCGTTGACGGTGGCGATCAGCGTCCTGAACAGCTCGTTGGCTTCCGCCGGCTTCATCGGCTCGCCAACTTCGGATTCAAACACCACGATCAGCTTGACGGCGCTGTGAGCCACTGCCTGATCGATCGTGGCGTACCCGCTGACCTGCCTGACATACTCGAGGAAGCGCTGGACCTGAATCGGCCCGTCCGGCCCGAGGCTGAAGAACCCCTCGTGCACGAGGATGGTCTGTGGCGCCGCCGTGTCCACCGCCATCTTCGCCACGCCAGGCGTGTAGGCCTGGTAGCCCAGCGCGTTGAACGTGCCGGCCCACTTGCCCTGCTGGACCGTCTCGGCGGTGTCATCCACGATCGGATGCGCGAACGGCGAGTCGGGAGCCGTCAAATGGCGCACCGTGGTGGCGTACGGGTACGCCGCCTCCACGTCCTCGATGTTCGGCCCGTGCGGGGTGAAGCCACCCTGGACGGTGATCCAGCGCTCGTTGAAGCGCGCCACGCGGGCGCGCGCCGCGTCGTACTCGGCGCCGGCGTACATGTCCTCGCTCACCGCGCGGCCGTGCTCATCCACCGGCACGCTGCCGTCCGCATGGACGGTGAACCGGATCGAGCCCTCGATCGGATTGCTCCACTTCACGGC
>JACQRE010000143.1 GCA_016206585.1 Candidatus Omnitrophota bacterium
GTACACGATCATGGACTGGTCGTTCAACGAATACTACCCCTCCCGCCGCGCCACGGCGCTGGCGATCGCCCAGGTCATCCGCGAGGAAGTGAGAGACTTGGAGCGCGTCGGCGCGCAGTACATCCAGGTGGACGAGCCGGCGATCTCCACGCGGCCGGAAGAGATGGACCTGGCGATCGAGGCGCTGGCCATCGTGACCAAGGGCCTCAAGGCCAAGACGATCACCCACATCTGCTACGGCGATTTCAAGACGATCGGGCCGAAGCTGCACAAGCTGCCGGTGGACCAGATCGACCTCGAGTTCGCGAACCGAAACTTCGAGCTCCTGGACTTCTTCAAGGGCAAGCGGTTCACCAAGGAGGTCGGGGTGGGGGTGGTGGACGTCCACAACCACCGGATCGAATCGCGCGAGGAAGTGGTGTCGAACCTCAAGAAGGCGCTCAAGGTGTTCAAGCCGGAGCAGATCTACGTCGATCCGGACTGCGGGCTGAAGACCCGGACGCCCAAAGAGGCGATCGAGAAGCTCCGCATGGTGGTGGAGGGGGCCAGGACCGTCCGGGAGGAAGTGCTCAACTAAGAACCCGATGGCTCAGATCACGATTGCCGACTTGCAGGACCGGAAGCGGCGCGGTGAGCCGATCACGATGCTCACCGCCTACGACTGTCCAATGGCCGCGCTGCTCGATCGCGCGGGCATCGACGTCGTGCTGGTCGGCGATTCGCTGGGCATGGTCGTCCTCGGCTACGAGACGACGACGCCGGTGACGATGGAGGAGATGCTCCACCACGCGAAGGCCGCGCGCCGCGGGGTGGCGCGCGCGCTGCTCGTCGGCGACATGCCGTTCCTCTCCTTCCGGGGCTCGGTGGCCGAGGCGGTGAAGAACGCGGGACGCTTCATCCAGGAAGCCGGCTGCGAGGCGGTCAAGGTCGAGTGGAAGCCCGGGATCGAGGATGCTGCCAAAGCGATCGTGGACGCCGGCATCCCGGTCATGGGCCACGTCGGACTCACCCCGCAGACGGCGGCCGCTGAGGGCGGGTTCGGGATGCGGGGCATGGACGCGGAGTCGGCCTCCCGCATTGTCGCCCAGGCGGTGTCCTTGCAGGACGTCGGCTGCTTCGCCATGGTGCTGGAGTGCATCCCGGACGTGGTGGCCCAAGAGATCACCGGCCGGCTGACGATCCCGACGATCGGCATCGGCTCCGGCCCGCACTGCGATGGGCAGGTGGTGGTCACCTACGATCTGCTGGGGCTCTTCGACCGGTTCACCCCCAAGTTCGTCAAGCGGTACGCGAACCTCTCGGAGGCGATCCGCGAGGCGGCGACCGCCTACATCCGGGACGTGAAGGCCGGGGCGTTTCCGGGCCCGTCCCACACGCGGACCATGCCGCCGGAGGAGTTTCGGAAGCTCCAATCCGAGCTGGAGTCATGACGCGGTCGGCGGGCTACTATCCGTTATGTGCCGATTTGAACGGCCGCCGGTGCGTCGTCATCGGCGGCGGCCTGATCGCCCAGCGGAAAGTGACGACGCTCCTGGGGTATGGCGCCGACGTGACGGTGGTCAGCCCCGCGGTGACGAAGCGGCTGGCCGCGTACGCCAGGCAGCGGAAGATCCGCTGCGTGCCGCGCCGGTTCCGTCCGGCGGATGTGCGGGGCGCGTGGCTGGTGTACGCCTCGACCGACGACCAGCGGATCAACGAGCTGGTCTACCGGAGTGCGACCGCCAGGCGGATCTTCACGAACGTCGTCGACCAGAAGCCGCTGTGCTCCTTCATCGCGCCCGCAATCTTCCGGCGCGGGCCGTTGAGCATCGTGGTGAGCACGGGTGGGGCCAGCCCCTCGCTCGCCAAACAGGTCCGTTCCGACGTCGCGCGGATGATCGGCGCGGACTACGTGCCGATGCTGAGGCTGCTCGGCGGGCTGCGGGGTATCGCCAAGCGTCAGTTGCCCAGCTACCGCGACCGTAAGGTCTACTTCGACCGGCTGGTGCGCGGACGCGTCTTCGAGCTGGTGCGGGCGGGGAAACCCGCCGCCGCCCGCCGCGCGGCGATGGAACTGCTGGAGCGATCGACCAGGCGAAACGGGGCGGCGGCATGAGCCCGTTGGTCCTCCTCCACATCATCTGCGCGCTGCTGAGCTATGCGGCGTTCCTCGCGGCGTTCGTGTCGGGGATCCTGTTTCTCATCCAGGAGCGCCAGCTGAAGCGCAAGCACATGGGGGTGTTGTTCCACCGGCTGCCGTCGCTCGAGCATCTGGACCGGGTCAACTTCGTGTCGATCAGCGCGGGCTTCGGGCTCCTGAGCTGCGGGGCGATCCTGGGGTTCGTGGGCGCCGGAGTGCTGCTCGGACGCTGGTGGACCGGCGATCCGAAAGAAATCCTGACGGTAGCTCTCTGGGGCGCGTATTGCGTCCTGTGGCTCGTCCGCCTGCGCGCCACGCTGCGCGGCCGGCGGGTCGCCATCTTGTCGATCCTGGGGTTCACGTTGGTGCTGTTCACGTTCCTCGGGGCGAGCTGGCTGCTGCCCTCGCTGCACCCCTATCTCTAATGCACATTGTGGTGGTTGGTTTGAATCACAAATCGGCGCCGATCGAGCTGCGGGAGCGGCTGGCGTTCAACCGTGACCAGCTCCCTGAGGCGCTGAACCGGCTGCGGGAAGAGCTCGGCCTGATGGAGGCGGCGATCCTCTCCACCTGCAACCGCGTGGAGATCTACGCCGGCGTCTCCGAGGTGGATGGGGCGGTCGCGCGCGTGACGCACTTCCTGAGCGAGCGGGCTGCGGTCGACTCGCCGCTCCTCACGCCGCGGCTCTATAGCTTCATCGAGCCTCACAGCGTGCAGCATCTCTTCAGCGTGGCCAGCGGCCTGGACTCGATGGTGCTGGGCGAAGGGGAGATCCTCTGCCAGGTCAAGCATGCGTACGAGTGGGCCCGGGATCACGGGGCGACCGGCAAGGCGCTGAACGGCCTGTTCCAGCGCGCGCTCAATACGGCGAAAGCGGTCCGGACGCACACCGCCATCGGGCGCGGGGCCACGTCGATCGGGACCGTCTCGGTGGAGCTGGCGGAGAAGATTTTCGGCCGCCTCCCGAAGTCGGTCATCCTCCTGGTCGGCGCCGGCAAGATCGGAGAGCTGACGCTGCGGCGGCTCATCGAGCGGGGGGCGAGCGACATCCGCATCGTCAACCGCTCGGCGGAGCGTGCCGGGCACCTGGCGGCCGACTATCGGGCCAGGGCGCTGGCGTGGAGCGAGCTACCGTCTCAGCTGCTGGCGGCCGACATCGCGATCACCTCCACCAGCGCGCCGTCCTGGCTGTTGAGCCGGGAGGATGTGGCGGCGGCGATGCCCCAGCGGCACCAGCGGCCCCTCTGCCTGGTGGATCTGGGCGTGCCGCGCAACATCGAGCCCTCGGTCGGCGCGCTCGAGAACGTCTACCTGTTCAACATCGACGACCTGCAGGGGTTGGTGGAGCACGCGCACCGGGAACGGCAGCAGGCGGTCCAGGCGTCCCAGCGCATCATCGATCAGAAAGTCGGGCATTTTCTCACGTGGTGGCAGGAGGAAGTGGCGGGAGGCGTTCCATGCGTCCCCTCGTGCTCGGGACCCGCGGCAGCTCCCTAGCCATGTGCCAGGCGCAGATCGTCCAGGCGAAGCTCGAAGAGCGGTTTCCGGGCCGGCGGATCGATCTGCAGACGATCAAGGCGCAGGCGGACCAGCAGCCGGAGCTTTCATTAATTGCGATGGGCGGCGAAGGGGTCTTCGTGAAGGAGCTGGAGGCCGCGCTGTTGGGGGACCGGATCGATTGTGCGGTCCACAGCCTCAAGGATCTGCCGCTGGCGACCCCGGAAGGGCTGCGCATCGCGGCAGTGCTGGAGCGGGAGGAGCCTCGGGACGCGCTCGTCTCGCGGTCGGGCGAGCCGTTCGACCGGCTGCCGGCCGGATCGCGCCTGGGCACCTCCCGCCTGCGGCGCCGGAGCCAGCTGTGCTGCCGGCGGCGAGACCTGGACATGGTGGAGATCCGCGGCAACGTCGACACGCGGCTGCGCAAGCTGGATGAGGGGCGCTATGACGCCATCGTCCTCGCCGCGTGCGGCCTGATCCGGCTGGGGCTTGAGGAGCGGATCACCGAATACCTGGATTTTTCGCTCATGCTGCCCGAGCCGGGGCAGGGCGCGCTCGCCGTTGAGGTGCGGGCGGACGATGACGAGACGCTGGAGCTGCTGCGCGCGCTGGAGGATGCGCCCAGCCGCGCGTGCGTGGAGGCGGAGCGGGCGTTCCTGCAGGCGCTGGGCGGCGGATGCCGCGTGCCCATCGCCGCCTACGCCTCGCTGGATGGCGGGACACTGCGCCTGGAGGGCGCGGTCATCGCCGCCGATGGGCATCACGCCCTTCGCGGTACGATGGAGGGGCCGATGACCGAACCGATCGATCTAGGTCATCGCCTGGCGAACCAGCTCATCGCTCAAGGTGCCAAAGATCTTCTGAACGTCTGATATGTGTTGCACGAGTTGGGCGCCCGTAGCTCAATTGGATAGAGCGCTGGCCTCCGGAGCCAGAGGTTATGGGTTCGACCCCCGTCGGGCGCGTTCTAGTTCCATAAGTGACATGTCGTGTAACGTTTCACGTGCAACGTGTAACGTAACAGCGTGCAACAGGCCCACCGCCTGCACGTTACACCTTACACGTTAAACGGTACACGGCGAATCGTAGAGTGTAGATGAAGCGTGGCAGAGTGTACTTGGTGGGGGCGGGTCCTGGCGACCCCGGGCTGATCACGGTCCGGGGTCAGGAGCTGCTGCGCCAGGCGGACGTGGTGTACTACGATCACCTCGTCTCACCGCGCCTGCTCCAGATCTGTCCGCCCGCCGTCAAACTCGCGTACATCGGGAAAGAGGCGGATCATCACACCGCCAGCCAATCCACCATCAACGCGCGGCTGATCCGCGAGGCGAAATCCGGCAAGGCCGTCGTGCGCTTGAAGGGCGGCGATCCGCTGCTCTTCGGACGCGGGGCGGAGGAGGCGCTTGAGCTTGCACGCGCGGGCATCGCGTTTGAGATCGTTCCCGGCGTGACCAGCGCGCTAGCGGTCCCGGCCTACGCCGGCATCCCCGTGACCTACCGCACGCTGTCCTCCTCGGTCGCCATCGTCACCGGCCACGAAGATCCCTCCAAGCCGGGCACGTCCATCCGTTGGAACGAGTTGGCGACCGCCTGCGACACGCTGGTCTTCCTGATGGGCGTGGCCACGCTGCCCGCGACCACGCAGCGGCTCATCCGGCATGGCCGCAAGCCGTCCACTCCGTGCGCGGTCATCGAGTGGGGCACCTGCCCGAATCAGCGGACCGTGACCGGAACGCTGCGTACGATCGCCCGCGAGGCGAAGCGCGCAGGGATCAAGCCGCCTGCGGTGCTGGTGATCGGGGACGTCGTCTCGCTGCGCGCGCGGCTCAACTGGTTCGAACGGCGCCCGCTCTTTGGGCGGCGCATCCTGGTGACGCGCGCTTCGGATAAGGCCGGAGCACTCGCCGCACCGCTCGAGGCATTGGGTGCCGAGGTTGAGCAGCTGCCCGCCATCGAGCTCGCACCCGTGAAGGCCAACGGGGTGTTCCGCGAAGCGGTCCACGCCATGCCGGACACCGACTGGGTGTTCTTCACGAGTCCTGAGGGGATCGGCTGGTTCACGCGGATGCTCAAGCCGTACCGCAAGGATCTGCGGTGGCTCTCCGGCTGCCACATCGGAGCGATCGGCCCCAAGACGGCCATGGCCGTTGAGGAGAGCGGGCTGCACGTGGACTTCGTGCCGAAGCGGTTCAGCCAGGAAGGGATGGTGCAGGAGCTGCCCCGCCGCGTGCTGCGCGGCAAGCGAGCGCTCATCCTCAGTGCGGCCGAAAGCCGCGACGTCCTCTCGGCGGGGCTGCGGAAGCAGGGCATGCGCGTCGCCAAGGTGCCGATCTACCAAACCGTGATCCCCAAGGCACTCGTGCGCGGCATCACGCACGTCATCCAGCGGCCGTTTGACGCGGTGACCGTGACCTCGGCGAGCTGCGTGGACCACCTGCATGACGCGCTGCGGACGACCGGCCATGCCGCGCGGTTCCGCCAATGGCCCTTTGCGTCGATCGGACCGGTGACCTCGCGCGCGGTGCGGGAGCGTGGCGGGCGCGTGGCCATTGAAGCCAAGGCGTCAACCGTTGAAGGGCTGGTGGAGGCGCTGGTGCGCCGCCTGGCCCGGACGCGACGATGAACTCCCAGGCGTACCGGCCCAGACGGCTGCGCCAGTGGGAACCATTCCGCGCGTTGATCCGCGAGACGCGGCTGTCCGCGGACCAGCTCGTGATGCCGCTCTTCGTGCGTCCCGGGACGAAGGTTCGGGCGCCGATTCCTTCCATGTCGGGCCAGTTCCAGCTGTCGATCGACCAGCTGGTCGCCGAGTGTCACGACCTGGCGGAACACGGGGTGCCGGCGATCCTGCTCTTCGGACTCTCGGAGGGCAACAAGGACGAGAAGGGCAGCGGCGCGTACGCGAAGGACGGCCTGGTCCAGCGGGCGGTGCGCGAGGTCAAGGCGAAGGTGCCCGAGCTGCTCGTGATGACCGACGTCTGTCTCTGCGCCTACACGACGCATGGACATTGTGGAGTACTACGCGTTAGCGACAAGCGACATGCGACAAGCAACACGAAACGAACACGTGGAAGGACGACGACACTAAGATCGACCGCTGCGTTAAGTGAACGGGAGTTTTGGATCGACAATGACGCGACGCTCGAACTCTTGGCGAAGGTGGCGGTGTCGCACGCGCAGGCCGGGGCGGACCTGGTCGCACCCTCCGACATGATGGACGGCACGGTGGGGTGGTTGCGCCGCGCGCTCGACCAATCCGGCTTCGAGCGGCTGCCGATCATGTCGTACGCCGCAAAGTTTGCCTCGACCTTCTATGGGCCGTTCCGACAAGCGGTCGATTCAGCACCCGCCTTCGGCGACCGCCGGTCGTACCAGATGGACTGCGCCAACGCCGAGGAGGCGGTGCGCGAGGCGCGGCTGGACATCGAGCAAGGCGCCGACATCGTGATGGTGAAGCCGGCCCTGGCCTATCTCGACGTGATCTACCGCGTGAAGCAGGAGCTGCGCCATCCCGTGGCCGCCTTCAGCGTCAGCGGCGAATACGCCATGGTGAAGGCCGCCGGTGCTCGGGGGTGGCTCAGCGAGCGGCCGGCCTGGTGGGAGATCCTGCTTGGGCTCAAGCGCGCCGGCGCGGACGTCCTCATTACGTATTGGGCCAAAGAAGCCGCCAAATGGCTCAAGGAAACACGATGAGCGTTCGGAGTTCGGAGTTCGGAACACTGAACGGTTTGAATGAGGGGTTGTTGGCCGACCGCGTGCTGGTGGGCGGCGTGAACAGCCCGGTGCGGGCGTTCCGGCAGGTCGGCGGCGAGCCGGTCCTGCTGGCGGGTGCGAAGGGGGCAACGGTTCGCGATGACGCGGGCCGCACATACGTCGACTTCATCATGGGTTGGGGCGCCCAGATTCTGGGCCACAACCCGCCGGCCGCGGTGCAGGCGCTGCGCCGGCAGCTGGCCGCAGGCGCCCTCGTGGGATTGACCCATCCGGCGGAGGCACGGCTCGCGGCGATGATCGCCGACGTGGTGCCGTCAGTTGAGCAACTACGGTTCACGGTGTCGGGCACCGAGGCCTGCATGACCGCGGTGAAAATCGCGCGCGCCCACGCCGGTCGCTCGAAGGTCCTCGTCTTCGACGGCTGTTACCATGGTCACGGGGAAAGCCTGATGGCGGGCAAGAGCGCGGGGCTGCCCAATGCGCTCTCCGGTGAGACCGTGTCGGTTCCGTATAACGACGTGGGGGCAGCGGAGCGGGCCATCGAGCGGTTCGGGCAGGAGTTGGCGGCGGTGATCGTGGAGCCCGTGGCGGCGAACATGGGGGTGGTCGCGCCGGAGCCCAGGTTCCTGATGGCCCTGAGGGAGTTCACGTCACAGCGGAACATCGTCCTCATCTTCGATGAGGTCGTCACCGGATTCCGCCTCGGCTACGGCAGCGCGCAGTCGCTGGTCAACGTCCAGACGGATCTCACAACCTTCGGCAAGATCATCGGCGGCGGCCTGCCGATCGGTGCCGTGGGCGGGCCCCGGCGGCTGATGCAGCACCTCGCCCCGGAAGGCGACGTCTACCACGGCGGCACGTTCGCCGGCCATCCGCTGAGCATGGCGGCCGGCCTGGCGGTGTTGAGCGCCCTGAAGCAGCGCCCGCCGTACCAGCGGCTGGAGCGGCTCTCCCAACGGCTGGCGGACGGCCTGGCGCACGCCGCGCGCGACGCCGGCGTGCCGATCCAGGTCAACCGGGCCGGCTCGATGCTGACGGTGTTCTTCTCGGACCAGCCGGTCCGCAACGCCCAGCAAGCCAAAGCCAGCCGGCGGGAGCGCTTCGCGCAGTGGGCCAACGCGCTGCGGCGCGGCGGCTTCCTGATCCCGCCGTCGCCGTTTGAGGCGCTGTTCCTCTCGACGGCCCACACGAACACCCACATCGACCGGATGGTCCGCGCCTCGCGCGGGGCGTTCGCCGCCATGCGATAAGATGCCGCGAACCAACGACCGTTCCAACCACCGGATCACCTCGGCGCGGCCGACCGAGACGGCACCGTCCTCGCTGTCGAGGAAGTGCCGCGGCGCGGCGGCGACGCGGCCGGCACCCGAAGCGTGCGTGGCACGGCTCTCGCTCTACGTGCGGGAGCTGACCCGCTTGGCGTCGCAGCGCGTGGGGTTCGTCTCGTCGCGCCGGCTGGCCGGGCAGCTGGGGTTGACCGACGCGCAGGTCCGGCGGGATCTGAGCTATTTCGGACAGTTCGGCACCAGCGGCCGCGGCTACGAAGTGCAGCGGCTGCACGACCGGCTGACCACGATCCTCGGCGTCTCGGGCCGGACGTGGCACGTCGCCCTCGCCGGGGCGGGGAACCTCGGCTCAGCGCTGCTGGCCTATCGGGGATTCCGCGAGCGCGGCTTCCTCTTCAAGGTGGCGGTCGACACCGACCCCCAGAAGGTGGGCCGTACGGTGCAGGGGCTCACCGTGGCCTCCGCCTCCCAGCTGCCGCTGCTGGTCAGGCGGCACGACATCCAGATCGGGCTGATTGCGGTGCCGGTGGAGTCCGCGCAGGCGGTCTGCGACCAGCTGGTCGAGAGCGGCGTGCGCGCCATCGTGAACTTCGCCCCGGTGCGGCTGGAAGTGCCGTCCTCCGTGTGGCTGCGCGTCGTCGACCTGGCGATCGAGCTGGAAAGCCTGGCGTTCTACCTGGCCAGAACGAAATGATCCCACCACCTGCGCGAGGCTGCCGCAGGCAGCCTGATTCGTCTCGCCGGAGGCGGATCAGGCTTCACGCGAGGCGAATCCGGCCTATAGCCAACGCGCAGGTGGTGGGATGACCCCCGAAGAGAAACGGCCGTTCGTGCAGCGGTTGTTCAGCCGCATCGCCCCGCGGTACGACTGGTTCAACCGGTTGGCCAGCTTCGGCCTGGATCAGCGATGGCGCCGGGCGGCGGTGGTCCGGGGCGGCATCGCGCCGGGCCAGCGGATCCTGGACGTCTGCACCGGCACCGGGGATCTCGCCGTGCTGTGCGCGAGGCGTTACGGCGCGGCGGTCGGCATCGACATGAACCGGGAGATGTTGGGACGAGCACGGCGCAAATCGCGAGCGAAGCGCCTGCCGATCGGCTGGGTGCAGGGTGATGCGGAAGCACTCCCGTTTCCCAGCGAGACGTTCGACCGCGTCGTGATCGGTTTTTCCACCCGGAACCTCAGCAACCTGACCCAAGGGCTCACGGACATGGTCCGCGTGCTGCGCCCCGGCGGGCAGCTGCTCATCCTCGAGACGGGCTATCCCTCGAACCCGCTCCTGCGCGTTGGCTATCAGCTGTTCCTGTTCACGGTCGCGCGGCTGATCGGATTCCTGCTGACGGGGCGGCTGTGGCCGTTCACCTATCTGGCCCGCTCGGTGAAGCAGTTCCTGACGCCGCCGCAGATGATCGACCGTTTGCAGCGGCTCGACACGCAGGTCGAATACGTGCCGCTTTCCCATGGACTGGCGAGCCTCTACGTGGCGGCCAAAATTGGCCCCAAGCCGGACGCGGATTGCGCGGCGGATGGGCAGCACAGCATCCTGGAAGTCACCTCATGCCGTCCGTAAGCGCGCCGGACCGCCGCCACCCGTCCCGCACCATCGACCAGGCGCTGGCGCCCGTCAAGGCCGGCCTCGAGGCGGTCTCCCGCCGAATTCTCTCCCACCTCACCGATCCCGTGGCGCGCAACGTCGTCTACCTGATCACCGCGGGCGGCAAGCGGCTGCGTCCGGCCCTAGTGCTGCTGTGCGGCGCCTGCGGCCCGTCGCCGAGCCGCGCGGCGCTCATCGACACGGCGACCGCCGTCGAGCTCATCCACACCGCCACGCTGATCCACGACGACATCATCGACCAGTCGCTGGTGCGCCGCTCGCAGCCCAGCTTCCACGCGCGCTGGGGCACGGAGCGCGCCGTCCTGATGGGCGACTACCTCTACGCGACCGCCTTCACGCTGCTGGCCCGGCTCGAACAGCCCGCGGTGATGCAGACGATGGCCGAGGTCTGCCAGCAGCTCTGCCGGGGAGAGCTCCGGGAAGTGGAGGCGCGTTTCCGCCTCGATTTGACCGAAGCGGAATATTTCGATATCATCCGCGACAAAACCGCCTCGCTGGTCGGCGGCTGCTGCCAGAGTGGTGCGCTGCTGGGCGGGTGCGATGCGGAGGCGGTCCAGCGGCTGACCGCGTTCGGGATCAACTTCGGGCTCGCGTTCCAGATCATCGACGACTGCCTGGATCTGACGAGCGACCAGCAGCAGCTGGGCAAGTCGGTGCTCGCGGACCTGGACAAAGGGGCGTTGTCGCTGCCGATCATCTACCTCACGCAGACGATGACCGCGCGGGAGCGCGACCGGCTCTTCGCGCCGCTGCGCGACCGAAGCACTGACCCAGCGTTCCTCGCGGAGGTGGCGAAGGCGGCTGCCGCCTCCGGGGCGATCGCCAGGGCGCAGGAGCGGGCCCGCGCGCTGGTGCAGACGGCGCGCGAGACGCTGGGCGAGCTGCCCATCGACGGCCTCCAGGACGCCTACGATTTCCTGACCGACTATGCGGTGAGCCGCAGAAGCTGAGAGGAGCTCGATGATCCCACCACCTGTGTGTCGGCCAAAGGCCGGTCGCTGGCAGCGATCGGTATCTGACAAGATTGTGCCAGCAACCTGGTTCGCCTTCGGCGAACCCACACAGGTGGTGGGATGAACCTCGGATTCGGGGAATTGCTCGTGGTGCTCGTGATCGTGCTGTTGATCGTGGGGGCCCGCCGGCTGCCCGAGATCGGCCGCTCGCTGGGCGAGGCGGTCCGGGAGTTTCAGCGGGCGGTCAGCGGGAAGTCCACTCGAAACCGCAAGGAGAAACCTTAGAGCTCCTAGTCCATGGAAGAGACGTCAGGCGCAACACCGGCAGCCAACCCGGTCGCCGCAGCGGGAGCCCCATCGGCGGCAAAGCCGGATTGGTGGAAGCAACTCAACGACCAGCTGGACCGGCGCCAGTTCCTATTGAAGTCCGGCTGGGCATGCTTCTGGGTGTTTCTGGGCGGCTGGCTGCTGTCCAACCTTCGCTACCTCTTTCCGAACGTGCTGTACGAACCGACGCTGTCCTTCAAGGCGGGCAAGCCGGAGGAGTTTCCTCTTGGCGTGAGCGAGAAGTGGAAGAAGACCCAGCGCGCATGGATCATCCGGAAGGAAGACGGGTTCTACTGTTTCTGGGCGCGCTGCACGCACCTGGGCTGCACGCCGAACTGGTTCGACGCCGAGGGGCGCTTCAAGTGCCCGTGCCACGGCTCAAACTTCAACAAGGACGGCGATGTGGTGGCCGGCCCGGCCCCCAAGCCGCTGTGGCGCTGCGCCATCCAGCTGGCGGATGATGGGCAGCTGCTGATCGACAAGGCCCGGCTCGAGAACCGGCCCGGCGCGCGCGAGCAGGGCGACTTCTTCCTCCCCTATCAGAACGCCTGATGGCCGACGCGAAGTGTTCCCTCAGCGCCTCCCTCAAGAAAACCAAGCTCTGGAAGTCGATCTTCCGCCACGACTTCACCGACACGCCCCGCACCCGCCTGCAGCGCATCTTCGGCAACGTCTTCCTGCACCTGCATCCGGTGCGCGTCGCGAAGGATGCGCTGCGGGTGACCTACACCTGGGGGCTCGGAGGGCTGTCCTTCTACCTCTTCCTCGTGCTGACGGTCACCGGCATCCTCCTCATGTTCTACTACCGGCCGGCGAGTGCGCTGGCCTACCAGGACATCAAGGACCTGACCTTCGCGGTGACGCTCGGCGGCCTGCTGCGCAACATGCACCGCTGGGCCGCGCACCTCATGGTGGTGGTGGTGATCCTGCACATGGTGCGCGTCTTCCTCACCGGCGCCTACAAGCCGCCGCGCGAGTACAACTGGGTGGTCGGCGTCATCCTGCTCATCATGACGCTGTTCCTCAGCTACACCGGCTACCTCCTGCCGTGGGATCAGCTCGCCCTGTGGGCGGTCACCGTCGGCGCGCAGATGGCCGCGAACTCGCCAATGCTCGGCAACGAGGGGCCCTTCCGCCTGCCGTTCATCACCGCCTCGAACGACGCGCGCTTCGGCCTCATCGGCGGGACGGTCATCAACGATGCCACGCTCATCCGGTTCTACGTCCTGCACTGCATCGCGGTGCCGTTCCTCTTCTGCATCTTCCTGTGCGTCCACCTCTGGCGCGTCCGCAAGGACAGCTTCTCGAAGCAGACCGGCCCCAAGGCCGACGTCTGGCCGCACCTGGTCTCCCGCGAGTTCCTCGCGGCACTCCTCGTCACCGTGATCCTGTTCGTCTGGTCGATGGTCCTCAACGCGCCGCTGGAGGCCGAAGCCAACCTCAACGTGACGCCCAATCCGTCCAAGGCGCCGTGGTACTTTCTCGGCTTGCAGGAGCTGCTGGTCTACTTCGATCCCTGGATCGCGGGGGTGGTGCTGCCCACCCTGATCATCGTCGGGTTGATGGCGATCCCGTACGTGGACACCAACCCGAAGGGCGTCGGCTATTGGCCCAAGATGGCGTGGCGGCGGGCCGGCCCGGTGCCCGTGTGGTACCCGACCGAGCGGCCGTTTGCCGTCAACGTGTTCATGCTGGGCGTCATCATGTGGTTCGTCCTCATCTTCATCGGGGTCGCCTGCCGCGGGCCGAACTGGGAGTGGTACTGGCCGTGGGAATCTTGGAGCCACCGGCGGCTGACCAAGCTGACGCTGAAAAACCTGCCCAACCTCTGGGGCATCCTCCTGACAGGCAGCTACTTCCTCCTGGGCTCACCCATCCCCAAGAAGGTGAAAGAGCTGTTGTCGGCCAAGGGCGGCGCCAAAGCGCCCGAACGCGCCTCGGCGCTGGTGCACCTGGGCCTCGGCTTGGTCATCTCACTGGCCCTCTTTGTCCCGCTGCTGACCGCGCCGGACGCGGACTACCCGCTGCGCAGCCGCTACACGACCCTGTTCGAGTCGCTCGGCCGCTCGATCAATGCGCCGGTGATGAGTGCGCTGTTTCAGCTGGTCCACCAGGCCGGGGCGATGGGCTATGCCATCATCGGAGCGATCGTGCTGGCTGTGGGCGCGTGCCTGGGCTGGGTCGGCATCCGCTTCGCCCGGCTCAAGGATCGGATGTTCGATGAGCTGGGGCTCGTCAAGTACACGATCGTCATGGCGCTCTTCCTGATGATGATGGGCGTGCTCGGCAAGATCGTGCTGCGCCTGCTCTTCGGGATCAAGTACCTCATCAGCTTCCCGATCTTCAACTTCAACATCTAACAAGACGATGAAACGGTTGGTATTCCTGGTATTAAGCGCGCTCCTCACGCTGCTGTTCCTCATCGCGGTCGGCCTGGACCAGCACCGCGAATGGAACCGGTACCAGCGGACATTTTTCAAGTCGCTGGAGCAGCACGAGCGGCGCGGGATGACCGGCGGGATCAAGCAGGTGATCGTCTCGAATTTGGGCCGGGTGGACCGCTGCACGACCTGCCACCTGGCCATCGACAAGCCCCAGCTCGAGCTGGGGCAGGAACCGTTCCGGTCGCACCCCGGCGACTACCTGAAGTGGCACCCGGTCGAGCAGTTCGGCTGCACCGTCTGCCACGGAGGGCAGGGGCTGGCGACCGAGGTGAAGGCCGCGCACGGCGACGTCCCGCATTGGGAAGAGCCGTTGTTGCGCGGCCGCTTGGTGCAGGCCTCCTGCGCCCAGTGCCACCACAACGTCCAGGAGATCACCCCGCAGGCCCCGCTCCTCGCGAAGGGGCGGGCGCTCTTCAAGGCGAAGGGCTGCTACGGCTGCCACGCCATCAAGGACTTCGGGCAGAGCGTGTCGGTGGACCTGGCGGAAGTCGGCTCCAAGTCCTACCTCCTGATGGAAGCCGACTTCGAGATGATGGACCCGCCGCACGACCGCATCCGGTGGCTCATGACGAAGCTGCGCAACCCGCGGAGGCTCAACCCCGGCGTCACCCCCGAGCACCTGCCGCCCGGCGAGGAGGAGGTGTTCCCCAGCGCCATGCCGCACTTCGGGCTCTCCGAGCCGGAGGTGGAAGCGCTCACCATCTACCTCCTCGGGCTGACCGCTTCAGATCCACCGGCGTCGTATGTCACGCCGGCGAAGCCTGAGCCAACACTAGGCTTCAATGAAGTGGTGACACACGGCAAGGCGGTGTTTGAGAAGTACGGCTGTGCGGCATGCCACGGCATTGGCGGGGTCGGGGGCCGAAAGAACTGGAACGGCGGTCTGGGTGAAGAGGTCCCATCGCTGCTCTACGTGAAGGCGTACTACGGGAACGATGTGGAGAGCCTAAAAAACCTCATCCGCAATGGACGCCAGCCAGTCCCGCGAGCCGATCCGCACCGCCCGCAGCCGGGGCTGTACATGCCCGCCTGGAAGGACCGGATCTCCGAAGAGGATCTCGACGCGCTGGTGGCGTACCTGTTGTCTCTCGCCGACCGCCTGCCCGCTCCGGCTCCAGCACCCGGCGAGCCGCCGCCCGCAGAGCCTACCGCGCGCTTGCGCCGCAACCGCTCCGCGTCCGCCGCGCCTCCCCGTGCGATCAATTGACCCGCCGCCGCGCGCTATTGCTATAATGGGCGACGGGAGATGGTGGTGAGCAAGCCCCATGTCTGACCGCATCATCGTCGCCATGAGCGGCGGGGTGGACAGCTCCGTCGCCGCCGCCTTGCTGCACCAGCAGGGGTATGAGGTCCTTGGCATCACCCTCCAGCTCTGGGGCAAGGACGTCTGCGTCTCCAGCGGTAGCCGGCTGTGCTGTTCGGTGCGCGATGCGCTCGATGCCAAGGCGGTGGCCAGGCGGTTGGGGATCGCCCATCAGACGCTGGAGCTCGTCGAGGAGTTCCGTGCCAGCGTCATCGACTATTTCGTCGAGAGCTACCGGGACGGCCTGACGCCCAACCCGTGCATCGCGTGCAACGACCACATCAAGTTCGGCGCGCTGCTCGACCATGCGGACGCGCTGGGGGCTCCGCTGATCGCGACCGGCCACTATGCGCGCGGCGGCCGCGACGACGCTTCGGGCCGCTGGACGCTGCGCCGCGCGCTCGATGCCGCGAAGGACCAGTCGTACGTCCTCTTCAACCTGACGCAGCCGCAGCTCTCCCGCGCGCGCTTTCCGCTGGGCGGGATGCGCAAGGCTGAGGTTCGGGAGGTCGCGCGGACGCTGGGCTTCGAAACGGCCGAGAAGCCGGACAGCCAGGACATCTGCTTCGTCCGCGACCGGGACAAGAACGGGTTCCTCCGCAAGGCGCTGGATGTCGGGGAGGCGCCGGGGCCCATCATCGATACGCAGGGCCGGGTGCTGGGGACGCACCGGGGGCTGCTGGGATACACGATCGGCCAGCGAGAAGGGCTGGGGGTCGCGGCAGGCCGGCCGCTGTACGTCGTGGCGATCGACCCGCCGGCGAACCGGTTGGTCGTCGGCTCCCGCGAGGAGCTGCTGGCCAGGACGCTGCGTGCCGAGCGGGTGAACTGGGTCTCGATCGACCCGCCCACTCATCCGCTGCGCGCGTTCGCCAAGATCCGGTCGCGCCATGAGCCGTCGGCCGCATCGCTGATGCCGATGGCGGACGGCCGGGTGCAGGTGGAGTTTGAGGAGCCTCAGTCGGCGATCACACCCGGACAGGCCGTGGTTTTTTCTGA
Organism: Candidatus Omnitrophota bacterium; assembly: GCA_016206585.1. Taxonomy (GTDB): domain Bacteria; phylum Omnitrophota; class Gorgyraeia; order Aquiviventales; family Aquiviventaceae; genus JACQRE01. The sequence continues at coordinate 16,257 of JACQRE010000143.1, forward strand.
CGGTGATGTGATCCTGGGCGGGGGATGGATTGGCAGGCATGAGTAAGACCACGCTCAGCAACAAGCAACAAGCAACAAGCGACAGTACGCGTGAAGAAAAGCTTGCGCAGGTTCGAAAGACCCTGGCGCAATTCGAGCGGGTGATTGTGGCGTTTTCCGGCGGGGTGGACTCCACACTGCTGGCCGCGCTGGCCCGCCAGGTGCTGGGCAAAGCCCGCGTGCTGGCCGTCACCGCCGACTCCGCCTCGCTGGCCCGGGACGACCTCGCGGCAGCGCGGCGGGTGGCCCAAGAGCTCGATCTGGAGCACCTCGTGATTCAGACGCGCGAAGTCGAGCAGCCGGCGTACCGCGCCAACGATGCCTCACGCTGCTTCTACTGCAAGCACGAGCTCTTCGAGGAGCTGGACGCGCTCGCCGGCCACCGGGAGTTCTCCGCCATCCTGTATGGTGCGATCGGCAGCGATCTGGCCGCCGAGCGGCCCGGGCAGCGCGCAGCGCTCCAGCACGGGGTACGCGCCCCCCTGCAGGACGCCGGGCTCGACAAACTGGAGGTCCGCGAGGCCGCCAGGCACTTGGGGCTCTCCAACTGGGACCGGCCGCAGAACGCCTGCCTGTCGTCCCGCATCCCGCATGGCGCGGCGGTGACGGAAGCCAAGCTGCGGCAGATCGAAGCGGCCGAGTCGTTCCTCCGCAGCCTCGGATTCCGACAGGTGAGGGTCCGCCATCTGAGCACCCATGCGCGCATCGAAGTGGACCCTGAGGACGTGCACCGGCTTTTCGATCCGGCGCTGTGCGGGGAGGTCGCGAGCCGGTTTGAGGCCCTGGGGTTTCGCTCGGTCGCCGTCAACCGAGCCGGCTACCGGCCCGGCGGCGCGGATGCCGCGATGGCGGATGAGGTGCTGCTGTCGGCGATTGGGAAATGCTACGCGGCGGTGTAGCTCAGTTGGTTAGAGCAGGGGAATCATAATCCCAAGGTCGGGGGTTCGAATCCCTCCGCCGCCATTTATCTCCCAGCGATGACAAACGACCGCGTGAAGGTGCTGCTCATCGAGGACAGCCCCGAAGACGCGCACGTGATGCAGGACGCCTTGGCTGCCGCGAGCGAGCCCCAATTTGAGGTCACCTGGGCGAATCGGCTCTCCCTTGGGCTGGAGCAGCTTCGCGGTGGGGGCATGGACGTGATCCTCACCGACCTCGACCTCCCGGACAGCCGCGGCCTCAACACCCTCGCCGCGATTCGCGCGCAGACCGACCGCCATCCCATCGTAGTCCTCACCTCCTCGGACAATGACCAGCTGGCCATCCAGGCGGTCCAGCAGGGCGCTCAGGATTACCTCGTGAAGGGCTACGTCCAGGTCTATCCGTCGCTCCTGTTGCGGGCCATGGGCTATGCGATTGAGCGCAACCGGATGGCGCAGCGGGAGAAGGAGTTGACCGGGGCGGTGGCGGCGGCGGCCTTGGCTGAGGGTCAGCGCGCCGCCGAGCTGGATCGGGCCTACCAGGAGCTGAAACAGACGCAAGCACTGCTCGTCCAGGCGGAGAAGATGGCCGCGGTGGGGCAGCTGGCCAGCGGGATCGCCCACGAGGTCAAGAACCCGCTCAACATCATCCTGCAGTCCATCAACTACCTCGAGCCGGAGCTCAAGCCGGAGCAGGCGCAGCAGCAGGAGATCCTCAACGTCATGCGGGAGGCGGTGACCGCCGCGAACACCATCATCCGCGGACTGCTGGATTTTTCCAAGCCCACCCCGCTGGAGCTCAAGCCCGCCCCGCTGCGCGGCGTCATCGAGGCCTCGCTCGTCCTGGTGCGCAAGGAGTTGGATGCCCGCGGCATCCGGCTGGCCCACGAGATCCCCGCCGACCTGCCGCCCGTCCTCCTGGATGAAAACCAGATGAAGCAGGTCTTCCTCAACCTGTTCCTCAACGCGATCCACGCCATGCCGCAGGGCGGCCAGCTGACGGTCCGGGCAGCGGTGCAGGATCTGGCGAAGCCCGGCGACGGGGTCGGGAAGCGCGCGTCGGATGTCTTCCGCATCGGCGACCGGGCCGTCGCGTGCGAAGTGGCGGATACGGGGACGGGCATCCCGAAGGAGCTGCTGCCCAAGGTGTTCACGCCGTTCTTCACCACGAAGGCGCCCGGCGAAGGGGTGGGGCTGGGCCTGTCCATCACCAAGACGCTCATCGACGGCCACCGCGGCCTCATCCAGATCGCCAGCGAGGAGGGGCGCGGCACGACGGTCACACTCCTCCTGCGGCTGGCCCCGGCGGGCGGACGGTAGCGGCATGGCGCCATCCGGGCTCATGACGATCCTGGCGGTCGATGATGAGGCGAACAGCCGCAAGCTGCTCAAGCTGCTCCTCGAGCGGGAAGGGTTCCGCGTGATCACGGCCGCCAACGGCGAGGAAGCCTTGATTCTCGCGAAGGTGGAGCAGCCGCAGGTGATCCTGCTCGACGTCATGATGCCGAAGCTGAACGGCTATGACGCGCTGCGGCGGCTGCGCGAGGACCAGGACACCGCCGCCATCCCCGTCATCATGGTCACCGCCAAGGGGACGGAGCACGACATCGCCGCGTCCTTCCGCCTGGGGGCCGCGTTCCACATCGAGAAACCGTACGAGACGAAAGACCTGTTGCAGAAGATCCAGGTGGCGCTGCGGCTGCGTGAGCAGCCGCCCCAAACCTGACAAGAACGCATGATTCCGCAGATTTTCAGAGACTGATTTCACCGATTAATCCACGAAACCTCTTTTTGAAATCTGTGGAATCCCTATTATGAAGCGGACGATCGAGCTGAAGCACGTCGGGCCGCGCCAGCACGTCCAGCGGCTGCTGGAGGAGCTGATCGACCGGCTGGAGGAGAAGCTGCGGCGCGTCTCGCCGGACGCGACCTCGGTGCACGTGGTGTTCGAGGAGAACGGCACGCATAAGCTGTACCGCACCTCGCTGACGTGCCATGTGCCGCCGGGCCATCTCGTCGCGGCCCATGACGAAGGGCGGGATGCGGGCCGGACGATCCGCAGCGCGTTCGCCGAGCTGGAGCGGCAACTGGAGAAGCAGAAGGCGCTGCTGCGCCATGAGCGGCAGCTCCGCCGATCGAAGCGGATGCGCCGGAAGCCGCCGGCATCGGGCCGCGCATCGATCAGGCCTCAGACCGGTCTGGCCGTATGAGCCGACCCCGCGCAGCCCTGTTGACGATCCTGATGGCGCTGGGAGGACCGCTGGCCCCTGTGGCGGCTGAAGCACCGGCCGCAGCACGGGGTTCGCCCAGCCCCCAGGCCGTCGAGGCCATGCGGCTGCTCGAGTCCGAGGATCCCTATCAGCGCCAGCTGGGCTTCCTGCGGCTGGAGGCGCTGCGCGAACCGGCAACGATCGAGGCGATCAGCCGCTACCTCACCCATCGGGAGCCCGAGGTGCGCGCGTACAGCCTCCGGGCGCTCGGGGCGGTGCAGGGGGTTGGGGCGGTGCCGGTGCTGCTCACGACGCTTGCCACGGAGAAGCACCCGCGGGTGCGGCGGGCCGCGCTCCTCGCGCTCGAACCGCTGGAGACCTCGACCCCCGACATCCTGCCAGCACTGGTGAAGGCGTTGCGGGACCGCAAGCCGGAAGTCCGGATCACGGCGATCGACATCGTGAGCCGCATCGACGCGCCGCAGGCCAAGGAGGCCATCCTGCTGCGCCATCGCCGGGAGCGCGACCGCGACGTCCGGCGGGTCCTGGCATCGGCCATGAAGCGGATCGGCCGGTGACGCCCGATGATGCCGGATGATGTGATCGTTCGGGTGCGCCGCGCGATCCGGCACCAGCCGCTCTTCTCCTCAGGGGCCCGCCTGGTCGTGGCGGTGTCCGGCGGGCCGGACTCGGTCGTCCTGCTCCACGTCCTGCATCGCCTGCGCGCGGAGTGGAAGCTCACGCTCCGGGCCGCCCACCTGGACCACGGGCTGCGCGATGACTCGCCGCGGGACGCCGCGTTCGTTGAGGAGCTGGCGTCGCGGTGGCGGGTGCCGGTGACCATCGAGCGGCGCGAGGTGGCCGTCCTGTGCCGCCGACGCGGCTGGTCGCTGGAGGATGGGGCCCGCCGCCTGCGCTACCAGTTTCTCGTGGATGTCGCGCAGCGCCACAGCGCCTCGCACGTCGCGCTCGCCCATACGGCGGACGATCAGGCCGAAACGGTGCTGATGCGGCTCGTGCGCGGCACCGGCCTGCTTGGGCTGGGGGCGATGCCCGCCATGCGGCGGATCGGGGAGGTGTGGATCGTCCGCCCGCTGCTGGAGGTGTGGCGGGCGGAGATCCTCGCCTACCTGGCGGAGCACCAGCTGAGCGCCTGCCAGGATGCCACCAATGACGACCAGCGCTTTGTCCGCAATCGAATCCGCCACGAGCTCCTGCCGCTGCTGGTCCGCCACTACAACCCGAACATCAAGGATGCGCTGACCCAGCTGGCTGAGCAGAGCCGGTGGGACTACGCCTACCTCCAGGCGGCGGCGGACCGGCAATGGAAACGGACGGCCGGGGTCGAGGCGCCGGCCCACGTGACGCTGCGCGTGGCGGTCTTCCGTCGGCAGCCGAAAGCGATCCAGCGCCAGCTCGTCCGCCAGGTCATCCAGCGCATCCGCGCGGAAGAAGGGCGGTGGGAGTTCCGGCACTGGATCGAGGTGGAGCGGCTCTTCTCGGAGCGGCCCATCGGGACGGTGCTCGATCTGCCGGGCGGTGTCCAGGCGATGCGCGAGGAGGAGCGCGTGGTGTTTCGCCGCCAAGCCCCCACACCAAACGCGCCAAGAGTGTTGAAGTAACACGCTGTTTGGTGTGGGGGCAAGTTGCTTCCACTGCCGGAGTAGCGGTATACTACAGGAATCTCGTATCCCCCCACGCTCGACGACGAGGGAGTCCAGTTCCATGAGCACGTTACGACCGACACCGCCCCAGCGGGCCCGCTGGGTGCTCATCGTGCTGATCGGCATCGGCACCATCGTGATGATGCGGCTCTTGTCCTACTACGCCGGCCAGTGGCACCGGCAGCTCTCCTATAGCGAGTTCTACCGGCTGTTGAAGGACACCCCGGAAGAGATTGCGGAAGCCAAGCTGGTGGACGACCACGTCGAGGGCCGCCTGAAGAACGGCACGACGTTCTCCGTCTTCGTGGTGCCGCGCGACGAGGAGCTCTTCAGGCTCCTGCGGCAGAACGTGCCGACCTTCGACGTCCAGCCTCCGCAGGCCGGCTTCATGGGCATCCTCATGGCGCTCTCCCCCTGGATCATCTTCCTGGCGATCATGTGGTTCGTCATGCGCTCCTCGCAGGGCGGAGGCCGGCTCCTCGCCTTTGGCAAGAGCCGCGCGCGGCTGATCTCGCCGGAGACGCACACGCGCGTCACGTTTGACGACGTCGCCGGGATCGACGAGGCCAAGGAGGAGCTCCGGGAGATCATTGAGTTCCTCAAGGACCCGAAGCGGTTTCAGCGGCTGGGCGGCAAGATCCCGAAGGGGGTCCTGCTGATCGGCCTGCCGGGGACGGGCAAGACGCTGCTGGCGAAAGCGGTCGCCGGCGAGGCGAACGTGCCGTTCTACAGCATCAGCGGCTCCGACTTCGTCGAGATGTTCGTGGGGGTGGGGGCCAGCCGCGTGCGCGATCTCTTCGAGCAGGCGCGCCGCAACTCCCGGCAGGGCGGCAAGGGCGCGATCATCTTCATCGATGAGATCGACGCGGTGGGCCGCCAGCGCTTCGCGGGCATCGGCGGCGGGCACGACGAGCGGGAGCAGAC
>JACQRE010000148.1 GCA_016206585.1 Candidatus Omnitrophota bacterium
CATGGAGACTGCCCGGCCCATGGCACATCTCGCAGCCCTGCCACTTCGCGTCCTCACCCGGAACGCTGATGCGGGCGTGGGTCGACTGCTGGAACTCCTTGAACTGCTGCGCATGGCAGGCCGCGCAGGTCTCCGCGCCGACATACGCGGCCTTGGGCGGCTCGGACGCCGCCGGCTGCGGCTCGGATTCCTCTGACGCGGGCGGGGCGTCCGCCCACGCCGATGGCGTCACCAACTGCTCGAGGTATGCGCGCAGTGCCGACGAGCCGTCCGGGGCACGGCTCTGCGGCTTCACCTCTTCCGTCCCCGTTCCCGTCGTACCCTTGTCCCCTTGGCCCTCTTGCTTGGTCCCCTCCGGCGCCGATGCGGGATCGCTCGGATCGGTCCCAGCGGTGATCTCATCGAGGTTGGACGCGCCGTCCTCGTCCGCGTCGACGGTTTCAACCGCCTTGTAGTCCTCAGGCTTCAACTTCTTGGAATCGATCGGGGTCGCCAACTTCTGCAACGCCGCGCCGTAGGCGTTGAGGTCGCCCTTCTTCCCGATGGCGCCTTGGTGGCAGACTTTACACGAGTAGGCCTTGGGATCCTTGCCGGGATAGGCCTGTTTGTAGCTCTTGAGGTTGTCGATCGTCGCCTCGGCGGGCGCAGCCGCCGCCAGGCCCAGGCCCGCCACCAGCAGGCTTACACGGCCAAGCACGCAACGGGCGTACGACATGCGCGTTCCTCCTCTGGCTGGCTCCAAACTCCGCGGCAGAAGTGTTGGACCTGATCGTGGATGAGCGTTTCGCATCGAACCTGTTCGTGTGCCCGCAGCCGGCGGGAGGCGTCGGCGATGGCCGTGAGATCGTCGACGTCATAGAGCCGGACGCCCGCCATGCGTCGCGCGGCCGGATCGACGTTGCGGGGCACCGCGAGATCGATGAGGCACAGCGGCCGGCTTCCGCGGCGCGGGAGGATGGCGGCCAGATCGTCGCAGTCCATCACGTAGTGGGGGGCCTGGGTGCAGATCACGGCGAGATCCACGGTCTCCAGGCGGGCGCGGGCCTGCTCCCAGGAGAGCCATCCCGTCTGGCACAGCGCGGCGAGCGCCTGCGCGCCGGTCGCGGTGCGGTTGACCACCCAGAGCCGGCGCACGCCGTGCTTGATCAGATGCCGGGCGGTCGTCTCGGCCGCCTTCCCCGCCCCCCACAGCAGCACCTCGCAGGAGGCCAAGCGGCCCTCGACCGCCTGCTCGGCGAGCGTGACGATCACGGAGCCGATCGAGACGCGGCCCTCGGCGATGCGCGTGCCGGACCGCACCACCTTGGTGCTGTGCAGCGCCTTCTGGAAGAGCCGATGCAAGAGCGGTCCGGCGGCTCCGGCGGCGCGCGCCACGTCATACGCCTGCTTGACCTGCGCGGTCACTTCGGACTCGCCGAGGATCATGGAGTCCAGGCCAGCCGCGACGCGGAACAGGTGGGCGGCCGCCTCCGTCCCGCTGCGGCGGTACAGCACGCGGTCCAGCTGTGCGGCCGCCAGGCGGCTCTGATGTCTGAGGAAATCCCGGAGCCCTTCATGGGTAGAGGCGTGCTCACGCGCGGCCACGTACAGTTCAACGCGGTTGCAGGTGGAGAGGATGGCGGCTTCGCTGACGGCGGCGCACGCGCGCACAGACGCGAGCGCCTCGGGAAGCTGCCGGGCGGGAATGGCCAGCCGTTCTCGCAGCGCCAGGGGCGCTGTCTGATGGCTGAGGCCCACGACGAGCAGTTGTGAGATCATGCGCTGGACACCGACTCCGGAGCGCATGGACTACTCATGTCGCCATCTTAAGACAAAACCACCCCATTGTGAAGCCAGGAACTTCCACACACTGATGCCCAGAACCCACCGGCGTCCTCTATGATCCATGTCATAATCTCGGCGTGCGCCCCGCTCAGCGAGATGCCAGCGCCTCCGGCGCAATCGCGGCTTCCAACTCGCGCAACAGCTCCTCGCTCTCCAGGCCGTGCCGCCAGGCCACCTCATCCAGGCACGTGCAGCCCTCGAGCGGAATGTTGATGAAGAGCCGTTCGAACACCGGGCGGGTGGCGGGAAAGCGCTGCAGTACGCGGTTGACGGTCATCACGTCCTGGACGTGCTGGGCCGGCGAGGGCGGTGCCGCGTCCGCCTGCTCCGCCGCGGCGCGCTCGAGCAGCGGAAAGAGGGCCGCCTCTTCCTCCTCCATGTGGTGCCGCAGGGTCCGGATCACGGTGGTCAGCATCGGGCGGATCGCCTCCAGCGTCGGCGCGCGCTGGCGCACGAACAGCCGGTTGACCGACCGCAGCTGCACTGGCTCGTCCTGGTGCTCCTGCACGATCCGCCGGGCCACCTCCGCCCCGAGGACCGGCCGCGTGGCGGCGATCAGCGCCTCTTCCCGCTTGATGTGGTCCCGCAACTGCCGTGCCAGTGTGAAGCACATCTCCCGGATGACGAACCATGCCTCGGGCCCCATCTCCAGCGCTGCCTGCAGCACGTCCAGTTTCGCCCGCAGGATGGCGTGGTCGCGTTTTAACCGCTCAATCGCCGTCATCGTGGGGCCCTCCCGCTCATTGGTGTCCCTTGGACAGCAGCCGCTCCAGCTCGCCCGTCCGCCGGACGGTCAGGCGGCCGCGCGAACCGGCAAGATAGCCGTCCCGCTTCAGCGCCCGCACCGACCGGATGGCGCTCTCCGTCGTCGTCCAGGACATCTGGGCCAGTTCGCGGTGCGTCACCGGGATCGTGTCGCCGAACTGCTGCTGCAGCCGCAGGATGGCGCGGATGAGCCGGTGCGACACCGGTTCGGTCATGGCGCCGTACTGCTGGGCCATGCGCCGGATGCGGCCTGCGCACATCCGCAATACATGGCACGCAAAGCGCGGCTCGTGCGCCAGGGCCTCGCGGAACCCCACGGCAGGGATGCGCAGCATCCTAGACGACGTCCCCGCGATGCCGCTCGTCGTATAGGTGCCCTGCTCAATCGCGGAGATCCCGCAGAGGACGTCGTTGGGTGTCACGGTGTAGAGCACCACGGCGCGCGCCTCGTGCTCCTCCTCCCTGGGCATGCGCACCAGATGCACCCATCCCTCCAGGACAAGCCACGCGGCATCCGCCGGTGCGTCCTGCCGGAAGACCGCCTCACCCCGGCGGTGCGTACGCACGGACGCCTTCGCGAGCAGGCGATTGAGCCGCTGCGGCGACAGGGCGTGCAATAACGCGCAGGATGTGACGTCGGCTGCGGTGACCATGGCTCTACCCTAGCCAATGGCGCAGCGGAGTTCTATGACGCAGGTCAGCTTCCCGCCACACCACAGAATCACAGAAGCGCCACAGAAGCACAGAGAAAGCAGGGGGATCTTCTCTGTGTCTCTGTGGATTTCTGTGGTTCTGTGGTGTGAGGAATTACGAGCCGGCGAGGCGCCGGAGCTGGTCGGGCTTGACGATCGTGGTGGAGCCGCGGGTGGACGTGATGATCCCCTGCTTCTTGAACTGGCTGAGGGTGCGGATCGCGGATTCCACCGTCGTGCTGGCCAGCTCGGCGAGCTCGTGCTTGGTGAGCGGGATCGTGGCGCCAAACTTTTTCGAGAGCGCGAGCAGCGCCTGGGCGATCCGGCGCTCGACCGAGTCGTAGATCATGCAGCTCTTGTGCTCCACCTGGCGCAGCCGGTCGCAGAAGAGGCACAGCGAGTCGCGCAGAAACGCGGGGTTGCGCGACAGCAGCGCCTGGAAGGCGGTGGTGGGGATGCGGACGACCGTCGAATCGATCGCCGCCACGGCATCGACCGGGTAGGGTTTGCCATCGAGGGCCGGCAGGCAACAGAACGTCTCGCCGGCGGCCATGACGCACGCCGTCGAGGCCTGCCCGCCGTCGAGGAAACTCATGAGGTGGACCCGCCCCTCCTTGACGATGCAGACGGCTTGGGCAGGTTCTCCCGTGCGGAAGATCGTCTCCCCTTTAGCGTAGCGGCGCTCACGCGAGACGGCCGCCAGCTGCTGGCGGTCGGCCAGGGGGAGGTGTTTGAAGGGCTCGACACCGGCGAGGAATCGTTCCATGGGAGCACCCCAAGCGTACCCCTGCGGGGTGCCGGCGTCAAGACAAGCGGGCTAGCGGAGGACCCAGCGGTCGACGGCGAGGCCGATGGCGAAGCCGGCGAGGGCGGCCACGCCGGCGACGCCGAGCATCTCCAGGCCGCTGCGCCACCACACCTGCTTCACGATGCGGCCCTTCAGCCCGCCGAAGAGGAACAGCGCTAGGAGCGTCCCCGCAATCGAGACGGGCATGGCGGTGGCCATCGGAAGGCTCAGGTAGGGCAGCACCGGGATCAGGCCCCCGGCGACGTAGGCGGTGCCCATCACCGCGGCGTTGCCGAGCGGCTCCTCCAACGACTGGGGCGAGATCCCCAGCTCCTTGTGCGCCATGTCCTCGAGCAGCAGCCGGGGATTGCTCATGAGCCGCTTGGCGATGATCTCGATCTCGGCGTCCGCATAGCCGCGCAGCCGGTACATCTCCCAAATCTCCTGGCGCTCCCCTTCGGGATCGCGGGCGATCTCCTCCTCCTCCTCGTGCAGCAGCCGCTCCAGATACTCCCGCTGCGACTTGGAGGAGAGGTAGGAGCCGGCCGCCATGGAGAGCGACTCGACGACGAGGATGACGAAGCCGGCCACCACCACCGCGTCGCTGTTCTGGGTGCCGGCGGCGATGCCCGTCAGCGCACCCAGCGTGGAGATCAGGCCGTCCTGCGTGCCGAAGACCGCCTCGCGCAGGCGACTGCGCGTCGCATCGATGCCGTGATGCTCGCGCACCCGGTCCTCGAGGCGCTGTCGCGCTGCATCCTTTCCGTCAGTAGGTTGGGTCATGCGGGGTCAGCGGCGTCCACGTGCGTTCCGGCTCGAGGATGACCTCGAGGTCGTGCTGGGTGGCGCGCACCAGGCCTTCGCGCACCAGCGCTCCCACCGCCATGAGGACCATGGGGGCCGGCCACTCCAGCTCCCGGATGAGCCGCCGCATCGGCGTCGCGCCGTGCGCTTCCAGCTCGGTCAGGATCTCACCGCTCACCAGCCCCAGGGAAGTCATGAGCGCCGGCCAACGGCCGGTGCCTCCGGCTGGCATCGCGCGCGCAGCGATCGCATCCCGTTCTGCGTCCATCGCGGTCTCCCGTGTTGGCGTTCGTCCCGCTTACCCTGCCGGCCCGCCATGCCGGACGGCGGATGGCACCTCATCGGCAAACTGCACGAAGTTGTCGCGGAACTTCGCGGCGAGCGCCTTGGCTTTCGCGTCGTAGGCCGCCGCGCTGTTCCACGTCGAGCGCGGATCAAGCAGCCCGTCGTCCACGCCGGGACAACGCGTCACGCGCGCGAGGCCGAAGATCGGATCCGCCGCCGTGGGGGCCTGCGCCAACGCGCCGGTGAGCGCGGCATCCACCATCGCGCGGGTTGCCCCGATGGCGATCCGGTTGCCGGTGCCGTAGGGCCCGCCGGTCCAGCCGGTGTTGATGAGCCAGCACGTCGCCCGGTGCTTCGCCAGCTTCTCCCCCAGCAGCCCGGCGTAGACGGCGGGACGCAGCGCCATGAAGGGCGCGCCGAAACAGGCGCTGAACGTCGCCGAGGGCTCCTTGATCCCCTTCTCCGTGCCGGCCACTTTCGCCGTGTAGCCGGAGATGAAGTGGTACATCGCCTGCTCCGGCGTCAGCTTCGCGATCGGCGGCATGACGCCGAAGGCATCGCACGTGAGCATGAGGACGTTCGAGGGGTGCCCGGCCATCTTCGTCTGGCTGGCGTTCGGGATCATGGTCAGCGGATACGCGCCCCGCGTGTTTTCGGTGAGCGAGTCGTCGTCGAGATCCAGCGCGCGGGTCTTCGGGTCCATGGTGACGTTCTCCAGGAGCGTCCCGAAGTAGTGCGTCGTCGCATAGATCTCCGGCTCAGCCGCGGGCGAGAGCCGGATCATCTTCGCGTAGCAGCCGTTCTCGAAGTTGAAGACGCCGCGGTCGCTCCAGCCGTGCTCGTCATCGCCGATGAGCGTCCGGCGCGAATCCGCCGAGAGCGACGTCTTGCCGGTGCCCGACAGGCCGAAGAAGATGGCGACCTCGCCGCTCGACCCGACGTTCGCCGCGCAGTGCATGGGCAGCACGCGCTCAAGCGGCAGCAGATAGTTCATGATCGTGAAGACCGATTTCTTGATTTCGCCGGCGTAGCTAGTGCCGCCGATCAGCACCAGCTTCTTGCCGAAGTGGACGATGATGAAG
>JACQRE010000145.1 GCA_016206585.1 Candidatus Omnitrophota bacterium
CTACACGGTGCTGCGGGGGCCCTTCATCGACAAGAAGGCGCGCGAGCAGTTCCAAATGGTCACGCACAAGCGGCTCATCGACATCCTGGAGCCGACTTCGAAAACCATCGACGCCCTCCGGAAGCTCAACCTGCCCTCCGGCGTGTACGTCGAGGTCAAATAACGCGGCGCGGACGATGATCGGCCTCCTCGGAAAAAAACTCGGGATGACGCACGTATACGATGACTACGGCCGGCGCATCGCGGTGACCGCGGTGCAGGCCGGTCCGTGCACGGTGCTCGACCTGCGCGACCCGAAGCGGCACGGCTACCAGGCGGTCCAGGTGGGGTTCGAGCCGGTCAAAGAGTCCCGCGTGACCAAAGCGCGGCTCGGCCATTTCAAGAAAGCGGGGGCCAGCCCCTTCCGGTACATCCGGGAGTTCCGCACCGCCGACGCCGAGTGGAAGGTGGGCCAGCAGCTCACGGTGGAGCTGTTCCAGCCGCACGAGCTGGTTGACGTGACCGGCACGTCCATCGGCAAGGGGTTCCAGGGCGGCATGAAGCGCTGGCACTGGAAGGGCGGACGCGCAACCCACGGCTCGATGCAGCACCGGGCACCCGGCTCCATCGGCTCGACCACGACGCCGGGCCGCGTGTGGCGCGGCCACCATCTGCCCGGCCACATGGGGGCGGACCGTGTCACGGTGCAGAACCTCCGGATCGCCCGGCTCGACCTGGAGCACCACCTCCTGCTGATTGAGGGGGCGCTCCCGGGCGCCGAGGAGCAGTTGCTCATCATCAGCAAGTCGCGCAAGCACCCGGGCTTCGTGAAGAAGCCGCAGGAGTTCCAGGCGATCATCGAGGATGACGAGAGCCTGAGCAAGACGGCGAAGGCCGCCTTGAAGACGCTCAAGCCGGCGAAGAAATAACCATGGACCTCACGGTGTTCAACCTGCAGGGCAACGCGGTCGGTCAATTGCCGCTGGATCCGTCCGTGTGGGACGGCCACGTGAACCTGCGGCTGCTCTCGCAGGCGCTGGCGATGTACCGCACGAACGCGCGCGCCACGATCGCCTCCACCAAGACCCGCGGCGACGTCTCCGGGGGCGGGAAGAAACCCTTCAAGCAGAAGCACACCGGACGGGCCCGGGCCGGGTCGATCCGCTCACCCTTGTGGCGGCACGGCGGCTCGGTGTTCGGCCCGCATCCGCGGGACGTGGGGTACCGGCTGCCGCAGACGATCCGGCGCCAGGCGCTGCTGGAGAGCCTCAAAGGCAAGCTGCGCGATGAGGAGCTGGTGGTCGTGGATCAGCTCGCCGCTAAGACGCCCAAGACGAAGCCGTTCGCCGGCCTGGCCAAGACGTTCCAGGTCGCCAAGCGGTCGATCATCGTCCTGCACGAGCCGGCCGAGCCACTGCTTAAGTCGCTGCGCAACCTCGCGCGGTTCGAGCTGCGGCAGGCGTCCAACCTCAACGCCTGGGATGTCATGAACGCGCACAAGGTGCTGCTGACCAAGGCCGCCTTCGAGCGGCTGGAGCAGCGGGTGAAGGCGAATGCGTCCAGCAACTGACATCGTCAAGCGGGTGCTCCAGTCGGAGAAGGGCGCCCGGCTGGCCAAGCACGACCAGTACCTGCTGGACGTGTCGCCCGACGCCAACAAAATCGAGATCCGCCAGGCGGTGCAGCAGCTGTTCCACGTCACCGTCACGGATGTGAACACCCTGATCACGCACGGCAAGTGGCGCCGGCTGCAGCAGCAGCGCGGCCGCCGGTCGGACCGCAAGAAGGCGATCGTGACCCTGGCCAAGGGCCAGAAGATTGAAGTGAAGCGTTAGCGCGTTCGCGCGTTTTCGCGTTGGCGCGTTTTGGAGTCAACGCGCTAACGCGCACACGCGCCAACGCGCAAACGAAGCGAGTGGTTGCTATGGGTATCAAAACGCACAAGCCGTACACCCCGAGCATGCGGTACCAGGTGACGTCCGACTTCACCGAGCTCACCACCAACAAGCCGGAGAAGCGGCTCCTGAGCCCGATGAAGAAGACCGGCGGGCGGAACGCGCACGGCCACATCACGAGCCGCTTCATGGGCGGTGGCCACAAGCAGATGTACCGCCGCATCGACTTCTTCCGCCGCGACAAGGCGGGGGTGAGCGCGAAGGTCCTCTCGGTGGAGTACGACCCCAACCGCAGCGCGCGGATCTCGCTCGTGCAGTACGAGGACGGGGAAAAGCGGTACATCCTCTGGCCGGACGGATTGGCGGCGGGCGAGACGATCACCGCGGGCGAGGAGGCGGAGGTCAAGGTGGGCAACGCGATGCCGCTGCGCTGCATCCCCCCCGGACAGATGATCCACAACATCGAGCTGCGCAAGCGCCAGGGCGGGCAGATCGTGCGCTCCGCCGGCTCCTGGGCGATCATCCAGGCGAAGGAAGGCGACCGCGCGCACGTGAAGATGCCCTCGGGCGAGGTGCGCCTGATCGACCAGGAGTGCTGGGCGACCGTCGGCCAGGTGGGCAACTCCGAGCACAAGTCGCTCGTGTTCGGCAAGGCCGGGCGCTCGCGCTGGATGGGCCGCAAGCCGCACGTGCGCGGCATTGCGATGAACCCCGTTGACCATCCGCACGGCGGCGGCGAGGGCAAGTCGGGCCAGGGCAACCCGCACCCGGTCTCTCCCTGGGGCTGGCACACGAAGGGCCGCAAGACCCGCAACCCGAACAAGTATTCTAACCGGTCGATCGTGAAACGGAGGAGATGATTACAGTGATTTCAAACATGATTTCAGGGATAAGCGGAATCAATTAAATGGGACGCTCTACGGCTAAAGGGGCATTTGTCGATGACCCGCTGCTGCGGAAAGTGGCGGTCTCGCAGCGGACAAACGACCGGCGGCCGATCAAGACGTGGTCCCGCCGCTCGACGGTGACCCCGGACTTCATCGGGCTGAACTTCCTCGTCCACACCGGCAAGGCATTCCACCCGGTCTACGTCACGGAGAACATGGTAGGCCATAAACTCGGCGAGTTCGCGCCCACGCGCGTCTTCCGCAAGCACGGCGGCGTGAAGAAGGAAACGGCGGGCCCGATGGGCGGCAAAGCGCCCGCCGCGCCCGCTGCGGGAGCCGCCGCGCCGGCCGCCAAGGAACCCGCGAAGAAGTGAACCGAAGTGAAAGGAAGTGGCAGAGTGAAATGACGAATTGCGATAAGACAACGGGAGCCGTCTCACCTCACGTTGCCACTTTGCCACTTCAATTCACTGTGTCACTGGCATGATTGCCAAAGCGATCGCCAGGTACGTCCGCATGACCCCGCGCAAAGTGGGCTACGTCATCACGCCGCTGCGCCGCCAGACGGTGGCCCAGGCGCTGGCGAAGCTCTCCGCCGTGAACCGGCGGGCAGCCCAGCCGGTGACGAAGCTGATCGCCTCAGCCTTCGCCAACGCCCGCCAGCGCCATCCGGAGCTGCGGGAGGAAGACGTCGTGATCAGCAAGCTGGTGGCGAACGAGGGGCCGCGGTGGAAGCGGTTCCGGGCCGCGGCGTTCGGGCGCGCGGCGCGCATCCTCAAACGGACCACGCACATCGTCGTCGAGCTGGACAAGAAATCATGAGCGCTCGGAGTCACACCCACATCGAACATCGAACATCGAACATCGAACGCCGTGTGTCGGTTGGAGCATATCATGGGGCATAAGGTCAATCCCGAGTGCCTGCGGTTGAACATCTCGCGCAACTGGAGCTCGCGCTGGTACGTGCCGACCAAGCGGCTGTTCCTCCAGTACCTCCAGGAGGACCGGAAGGTCCGCGAGTTCCTCCAGAAAGAGCTGGCCTCGGCGGCGGTCTCGCGCATCGTGATCGAGCGCTCCGCAGAGAAAATCCGCATCATCATCCACACCGCGCGCCCGGGCATCCTCATCGGCCGGCGCGGCGAGAACATCCAGCGGCTGCAGGAGGCAGTTCAGAAGATCGTCGGCACGCAGCAGCAGGTGACGCTCAAGAACGAGGACATCCAGAACCCCGCGATCGAAGCCCAGCTGGTCGCCGAATCGCTGGCCTTCCAAATGGAAAAGCGCATCGCCTTCCGCCGCGCGATGAAGCGGGCGATCCAGCAGGCGATGGACTCCAAGGACTGCAAGGGCATCAAGGTGGTGTGCGACGGCCGGCTGGCCGGCTCGGAGATGACCCGCCGTGAGGTGTACAAAATGGGGAAGATCCCGCTCAGCACCCTGCGGGCCAACATCCAGTTCGGCATGGCCACGGCGCACACGACCGCCGGCTGCATCGGCACGAAGGTGTGGGTCTGCCGGGGCGACCTCATCTCGATGGAGCGCACCAAGGTCCTGCCCAGACCACGCGTGCTGAGCGAACCGGTGTCCGTCGCGCCGGTGGCCGCTGCGGCCGCCTCACCTGCGAGCTAAACCATGCCGATGCTGCTGCCGAAACAGGTCAAATACCGCAAGGCCTTCCGGGGCAAGCGCCGCGGGGCCGCGAAAGGCGGCACGCGCCTGGCCTTCGGCGAGTTCGGGCTGCGCGCGCTCGAGAACGGCTGGGTGACCGCGGCACAGATCGAGTCGTGCCGCGTGGCGATCAGCCGGTCGCTCAGCCGCGGCGGCAAGGTCTGGCTGCGGATCTTCCCGGACAAACCGGTCACCACGCACGGCCAGGAGAAGCCCATGGGGGCGGGCAAGGGGCTGGTGGACCACTGGGTCGCCGTGGTCAAGCGGGGCCGGGTCCTCTTTGAGGTCGATGGGATTCCCGAGATGCTGGCCAAGGAGACGTTCCGCGTGGCGGCCTGCAAGCTGCCGATCTCGAGCCGGTTCGTCAGCCGGAAAGACGAGGTGGCGGGGTGACAATGGCCGAGAAACGACCGACCGCGAAAGCGCTCCGCGCACTGCCCGCGGATGATTTGACGGCGCAACTGGGGAAGCTGCGCCAGGAGTTGTGGCAGCACCGGCTCAAGGCGCGCGACGGCTCGCTGCAACAGACGCACGTGCTCTTGGCCGCGCGCCGGCAGATCGCACGGGTCCAGACGCTGCTGCGCGAATCCGCCGCACAACAGAAGACGACCTGATACCATGACCACGACCTCGACCCCTCCTGCCGCCAGAGCCCAGCGCAAGACCCGCATCGGGGTGGTCACCAGCAACAAAATGCAGAAGACGATCGTGGTGCGCATCACCCGGCTCGTCCGGCACCCCGTCTACCACCGCGTCATGAAGCAGGTGAGCAGCTTCAAGGCGCACGATGAGACGAACCAGGCGGCGATCGGCGATTGGGTGAAGATCATGGAGACCCGGCCGCTGTCCCGCGACAAGCGCTGGCGGCTGGTGGAGATCCTGAAGCGCGCCTCGACCGCCCCGCCGGTTCCCGGGGACGAGGCCGCCCAGGCCAGGCCGTCCGCCTCCAAGGAGACGCCGGCATGATCCCACCACCTGCGTGGGACTGCCGGCGGCAGTCCGTTTCGCCTCGCCGGAGGCGGATCAGGCTTCACGCGAGGCGAAACTGGCCTGTGGCCAACACGCAGGTGGTGGGATGATCTCCGTCCGTTCGCAATTGGAGGTCGCCGACAACTCCGGCGCCAAGAAGGTCTGGGCGATCGGCGTTATCGGCCGCGCCAACAAGCAGAAGGCCACGATCGGGGACGTCATCACCGCCCATGTCCGCGAGGCGGATCCCGAAGCGCTGGCCAAGAAGGGCGAGGTCGTCCGCTGCGTGCTCGTGCGAACCCGCTCGCCGATCCGCCGGCAGGACGGGACGACCTTGAAGTTCGACTCCAACGCGGTGGTGCTCATCGACACCCAGAACAACCCGAAGGGGACCCGCGTCTTCGGGCCGGTCGCCCGCGAGCTGCGCGAGAAGCGGTTCATGAAGATTATTTCCCTGGCACCCGAGGTGGTATAACCGGAGATGGCGAGGATCAAGAAAGGCGATACGGTCGTCGTCCTGAGCGGCAAGGACAAGGGCAAGACGGGCAAAGTGCTCAAGGTGTGGCCCGAAGAGGCCCGCGCGCTCGTGGAGCGCATCAACTTGGTCAAGCACTTCGAGCGCCGCAGCCAGCAGAACCAGGCCGGCGGTATCGTGGAGCGGGAGGGGGCCCTGGCGCTCTCCAAGCTCGCCCTGTTGTGCCCCAAGTGCCGCAAGCCCTCCCGCATCGGCTGGAGGCTCTCGGCGGACGGCGGCAAGCAGCGCATCTGCCGGCGCTGTCAGGAGATCGTCAACTAAGATGCCGAAGGCCACCCCCGCGGCACACCACAACCACAAGATGCCGCGGCTACAGGAGCGCTACCGCAAAGAGATCGCGCCGGGGCTGGCGAAGGAGTTCAAGCGCACGTCGATCATGGCGGTGCCCCGCCTGGAGAAGATCATCGTCAACGTCGGCTGCGGCGAGGCGGCCCATGACGCCAAGTACCTCGAGGCGGTGCAGCGGGACCTCGGCCTGATCACCGGACAGCGGCCGATGGTCACGCGGGCGAAAAAGGCGATCTCCAACTTCAAGATCAAGGAGAAGGACCCGGTCGGCTGCAAGGTGACGCTGCGGCGCGCGCGGATGTACGAGTTCCTCGACCGGCTCGTGTACGTCGCCCTGCCGCGCATCCGGGACTTCCGCGGCCTCAACCCCCACGGGTTCGACCAGGGCGGCAACTACGCGTTCGGCCTCAAGGAGCACACGATCTTCCCGGAAATTCAGCTCGACCACATCATGGCGCCCATCGGCATGGATGTGGTGGTCGTCACGACGGCTAAGACGCGGGATGAGGCGTACGCGCTCCTGAAGGCGTTCGGGTTCCCGTTCGCCGCGAAATAACGCGAGAGGAAGATGGCCAGACGATCCTGGATTGAACGGTCCAAGCGCACCCCGAAGTTCAAGACCCGGACGGTCAACCGCTGCCAGCGCTGCTACCGGCGGCGCGGCTTCTACCGGCGGTTCGGGCTCTGCCGCATGTGTTTCCGAGAGATGGCCTGGCGCGGGGAGATCCCCGGCCTGGTGAAAGCCAGCTGGTAGGAGCAGCGATGATCCCACCACCTGCGCCAGCCACGCCAAAGGCGTGGCGGCGAGGCAACGAGCAGATCACGATGAGGAGAGAAGAAATGGTGCAACACGTCAACAGCCTCGCCACGGCGGCACGCCGCGCCGTGAGGCGCGGGTGGTGGGATGATCCACGACTCGATCGGTGATGCCCTGACGAAGATCCGCAATGCCTCACGGTCCCGCCATCCGGCGGTCGACGTGCGCTTCTCCAACCTGTCGACGAGGATCCTGAATGTGCTGAAGCGGGAGGGGTTCATCCGGACCTACAAGCTCATCGGCGAGACGCCGGCCCAGCGGAACATCCGCATCTACCTGAAGTACGCCCGGAAAACGCCGGCGATCACCCAGCTGATCCGCATCTCGAAGCCGGGTGCGCGCATCTACCGGAAGGCCACGGAACTGCCGCGTGTTCTCGGGGGCCTGGGCGTTGCGGTCGTCTCCACCTCCAGGGGGATCGTGACGGAGCAGGAGGCGTACAAGCAGCGGATCGGCGGGGAAGTGATTTGTTATGTGTGGTAACCGCATCAGTGACGAGTGTTCAGTGACGAGTGACGAAGGGCGAACTTCGCCGTCGTCGGTTCGTCACTCATCACTCGCCACTCATCACTGGTCACTCTAAGATGTCGAGAATTGGACGGGCTCCGGTGGCGATTCCCTCCGGAGTGCACATCAAGCAGGAAGGACAGCGGGTCTTCGTCGAAGGCCCGAAGGGGAAGCTCTCGCTCACCCTCGTGCCGTCGATCTCGGTGACGATCGACGGTCAGACGCTGAAAGTCGGGCGCTCCGGCGATGAGAAGTCGGTCAGGGCGCTGCACGGGCTGTCGCGCGCCCTCCTGGCCAACATGGTGCTGGGGGTCACGAACGGGTTTTCCAAGGAGCTGGAGATCGCCGGGGTGGGGTACCGCGCGCAGCTGCAGGGCAAGCAGCTGTTGCTGACCGTCGGGTTTTCGCACCCGGTGGTCATGCCGATTCCGGAGGGGCTCACCGTGGACGTGCCGAAGCCCACCGTCGTCATCATCAAGGGGTTCGACAAGCAGCTCGTCGGACAGTTCGCCGCGAACGTCCGCCGGGTGGCTCCGCCCGAACCGTACAAGGGCAAGGGGATCAAGTACGCCGGCGAGGTGATTCGCCGCAAAGCGGGCAAAGCCGCTACGGGTGCCGGCGCCAAGGCGGGAGGATAACCCATGGCAGACACCGCCGCACGAACGCTCGGCCGTCACGCGAGGCATCGGCGGCTTCGCAAGAAGGTCGTGGGGATGCCGGAGCGCCCGCGGCTGTGCGTCTTCCGGAGCCACAAGCACCTCTATGCCCAGTTGGTTGACGACGTGGCCGGCAAGACGCTCCACGGATGGTCCACGAAGGATGAGCGGCTCAAGCGTCTGAGCTCCGGCGGGAACATCGCCGCGGCCAAGGAGCTGGGGACGCTGGTCGCCGCCGACATCACCAAGCAGGGAATGACCCGGGTCGTCTTCGACCGGGGCGGCTACCACTATCACGGCCGCGTGAAGGCGTTGGCCGATGCCGTTCGCGCAGGAGGATTAGACGTCTAATGGCTCGTGACGGACAGCGACCCAGACTGCGCGGAGAGCCGCAGCACGGCGACGGTCCCCAGCTCATGGAAAAACTGATCGGCATCAACCGCGTCGCCAAAGTCCACAAGGGCGGCAAGCGGCTGGGCTTCAACGCCCTGGCCGTCGTCGGAGACGGGAAGGGGCGCGTGGGAATGGCCCTGGGCCGGTCCAACGAAGCGGCGGATGCGATCCGGAAAGGGTTCCTGCAGGCCCAGCGGAATATGGTCGCCGTCTCGCTGAAAGGCACCACGATCCCGCACGAAATCATCGGCCGCTTCGACGCCTGCCGGGTCCTGCTCAAGCCGGCCAGCCCGGGGACGGGCATCATCGCCGGAGGCCCGGTGCGCGCCGTCTGCGAGGCGGCCGGCATCCGGGACATCCTGACGAAGAGCCTGGGCTCCGGCAACTCGGTCAACCTCGTCAAGGCCACGCTGAGCGGCCTGACGGCGCTGGAGAGCGCCGACGCGATCCGCGAGCGGCGCCGGCTGGTCGTGGACCTGCCTGCCGCAGCACAGGCAGGAATCGGGGAGCCGGGATGATCCCCCCACCTGGCGGGTCCCGCCGGTGGCGGGACGGTTCGCAAGCGAGCGGATCGAACACGACTGGGCGAACCCGGCCGGTGATCGCTGAGGCGTCAACATCTGGATCACCGGCCGACCGCCAGGTGGTGGGATGAACATCGCCTCGATCCCTGCCGTGCCGGGTGCGCGGCACCGCAGGAAGCGGGTCGGCCGGGGCATCGGATCCGGCCACGGGAAGACCTCCACGCGCGGCCAGAAGGGCCAGCGCGCCCGCACCGGTTCGGGCAAGCGGCCCGGCTTCGAGGGCGGCCGCAACCCCCTGATCCGCGCGCTGCCCAAGCGCGGGTTCCGGCAGAAGGCCACGGGCCGGCCAGCACCCCACGAGATCGTCAACGTCGACCAGCTGAACCGCTTTCAGGACGGGCAGCGGATCACGCCCGAGCAGCTCGAAACGGCCGGGCTGATCCGCGACGCCGCCCGGACCGTGAAGCTGCTCGGCGACGGTACGCTGACCAAACGGCTGACCATCGCCGTGCACCGCACCAGCGAGTCCGCAACCGCCAAAGTAACGCAGGCAGGCGGAACGATCAAGCTCATCCCACCACCTGCGCGGGCTGCCAGAGGCAGCCGCGTCGCCCCAGGATGACCGAATGAGCATGGCGACGCTGGCCTCCGGCCAACGCGCAGGTGGTGGGATCATTGACAACCTAACGCCGGCCTAATGTTCCGGTTGCTCAGCGCCCTTCTCAACGCCTGGAGCATCCCGGAGCTGCGCCGCAAGCTCCTCTTCACGTTGGGGATGCTCGCCATCTATGAGGTGGGCATCTTCATCCCCGTGCCTGGCATCAACGGCAGGGAGCTGGGGCGGATCTTCAACGAGATCGCGGCGACCAGCGGCGGGGGTCTGCTGAACCTGCTGGACATGTTCACGGGCGGGGCGCTCTCGCACGCGACGATCTTCGCGCTGGGCATCATGCCGTACATCAGCGCGACGATCATCGTCGAGACGCTGCTGGCCACGGCCATCCCGGCACTCGAGAAGCTGCGCAAGGAGGGGATGACCGGCTACCGGAAGCTGCACCAGTACTCCCGGTACGCCACGGTGCTCCTGGCCGTCATCAACTCGTTCATGTACGCGCTGCTGCTGGAGCGGGCGATCCCCGCGCAGTTCCAGGCGCAGATCGTGCTGTTCCCGGGGATGGGCTTCCGGCTGCTCACCGTGCTCACGATGACCGGCGGCATGGCGCTCATCATGTGGCTGGCGGAGCAGATCACCGAGCGGGGCATCGGCAACGGGATGAGCCTGCTGATGACCGCCTCGATCGTCGGGCGCATCCCGCTCGCGATCCGGGACATTGGCGTCCAGCTGGGGCCCAGCGGCATGAACCAGTCGCCCCTGGGGCCGCTGGCACTGCTCCTGATGGGCGGTTTCCTGGTCCTCATCGTGGCGGTGGTGATCTTCATCGAACAGGGGCAGCGGCGCATCCCGGTGCAGTACGCGCGCCGGGTCGTTGGGCGCCAGGTCTACGGCGGGCAGAGCACGTATCTACCGCTCAAGGTGAACAGCGCGGGGGTGCTCCCGATCATCTTCGCGATCTCGCTCCTGTATTTCCCGATCCAGGTCGCGGGGTTCGTGCCGCAGCTGCAGGGGTTGATGGACTGGTTCTCGCGGACGTCGGTGGTCTTCAACCTGATCTACGCGGTGCTCATCCTGTTCTTTACCTATTTCAGCACAGCGCTGACGGCGCACCAGTTTCTGGAGGCGGCCGAACAGATGAAGAAGGTGGGCGCCTTCATCCCCGGCATCCGGCCCGGGCAGTCGACGGTGGACTACCTGGACCAGACGCTGACGCGCGTGACGTTCGTGGCGGCGGTGTACCTCGTCGCCATCGCCATCCTGCCCGACGTCATCATGGCGTGGATGAAGATCCCGCCGCGGGTCGCCGGGTTCTTCGGCGGGACGAGCCTGCTCATCGTCGTCGGGGTCACGCTCGACACGATGAAGCAGATCGAATCGCACCTGCTCATGCGGCACTACGAAGGCTTCTTCAAGTCCGGCCGGATCCGGGGACGCCGGTGATCAGGGAGCATCGGTAACGTGCGCATCGTGCTGCTGGGCCCCCCGGGGGCCGGCAAGGGATCTTTGGCATCGCTCTACCACCAGCGGCTGGGCGTGCCGCACCTTTCGACCGGCGAGATCTTCCGGCATGAGATTGCGCGCGACTCCCGCCTGGGGCAGCGCGTGAAGCGCTACGTCACCAACGGGCGGCTCGTTCCGGACGCGCTGGTCGTCGAGGTCATGGCCTCCCGGTTGACGACAGGCAGCCGGCGCGGGTTCGTTCTGGACGGGTTTCCGCGCACACGGGAGCAGGCCGACCGCCTGGACCGGGTGCTGGAGCATCGCCGGCAGCCGCTGGATGGCGCGGTGTACCTCACCTCGCCGGAGTCGCTCCTGGTCCAGCGGCTGTCGGGCCGACGCGTGTGCGAGCGCTGCGGCGAGAACTACCATGTCCGACGCATGCCGCCGAAGCGGCCGGGCCGCTGCGACCGCTGCCGCGGGCGGCTCATCACCCGGAAAGACGACGAGCCGGCGACCATCCGGAAGCGCCTGGCGATCGATCATCGGACGGCCACACCGCTATTGCACTACTACAAGCGCCGGGGCATCCTGTACCGGGTCAACGGCTCCGGGCACGTGAACACGGTCTTTGTCAGAACGCTGAAGCTCTTTCGCCGCAATGGGTGGCTGCATGATCCCACCACCTCTCTGTCGCGGCGACGGAATCAGAGGTCGCCGCGATCGCGGCGGATCAGTAGAATTGCCGCAGCATGACTCCATCCGCCGCGAGTCCCGCCTGCAGGCTGGACGCAGACAGGTGGTGGGATGATCGAGCTGAAAAGCCCCGGGGAGCTTGAGCGGATGCGGCGGGCGGGGCAGGTCGTCGCCAGGCTCCTGGAGCATCTGGCGGGCCTGGTGCGGCCCGGCGTGCGAACCAAGGAGCTCGACCGCGAAGCGCTGGCGTTTCTGCGCCAGGCGGGCGCTGAGCCGGCATTTCTGGGCTACCGCGGCTTTCCCGCCACGTTGTGCGTGTCGGTGAATGCGGAGGTCGTCCACGGCATTCCGGGCGAGCGCAAGATCGCCGAGGGCGATCTCGTCAGCCTGGACGCGGGGGCGATCGTCGAGGGGTTCTACGCCGACGCCGCGACGACGGTGATGGTCGGCGCCGTCAGCGCGCAGGCCAGGCGGCTGACCGACACGACCCGGCGGGCGCTCGATCAGGGCATCGCGCAGGCGGTGGTCGGCCGCCGCCTGTCGGACATCTCGCACGCGGTGCAAGAGACGGTGGAGCGCGAAGGGTTCGGCATCGTCCGGGAGTTCGTCGGCCACGGCATCGGCCGCGCGCTGCACGAAGATCCGCCGATCCCGAACTTCGGCCCCCCGCACATGGGTCCGCGGCTGAAGGCGGGGATGGTGCTGGCCATCGAGCCGATGGTCACGATGGGCCACCACGACGTGCAGGTGCTGGGGGACGGCTGGACGGCGGTCACCAAGGATGGCTCGCTGGCGGCGCACTTCGAGCATACGGTCGCCGTCACCGAGCGAGGGCCCGACGTGCTGACGCGCGGGTGAGCGCGGGGACGGAACGATGCCCAAAGAGGAGATGATCGAAGTGGAAGGCGTCGTGGCTGAAGCGCTGCCGAACACCATGTTCCGCGTCGAGATCCAGGACGGCCACCACGTGCTGGCCCATTTGGGCGGCAAGCTGCGCAAGCACTATATCCGGATTTTGCCGGGCGACCGCGTGAAGCTGGAGCTGTCGCCCTACGACCTGACGCGGGGACGGATCACGTTCAGGTTTTAAACACCACAGTCCATGCGGAGTTCGGCATGCGGAGTGCGGCATTGAGATGAAAGTGCGGGCCTCGGTCAAGCGGATCTGCAGCAAGTGCAAAATCATCCGGCGGCAGCGGGTCGTCCGGGTCCTCTGCACCAATCCCAAGCACAAACAACGCCAAGGATAACCCAGGACACGCATGCCGCGCATCGTCGGAGTGGAGGTCCCGAAAGAGAAGCAGATTCAGGTCGCCCTGACGTACCTCTTTGGCATCGGGCGGTCTTCCTCGCGCCGGGTGCTGACCATCACCCAGGTCGACCCGACCAAGCGCGCGAAGGACCTGACGGACGAGGAGGTCTCCAAGCTCAGCCAGGCCATCCAGGCGAACTACAAGGTCGAAGGCGATCTGCGGCGGGAAGTGTCCGCCAACATCAAACGGCTGATCGACATCGGGTCGTATCGCGGAACCCGCCACAAGAAGGGATTGCCCGTGCGCGGACAGCGCAGCCGGACCAACGCCCGAAGCCGGAAAGGCCCGAGGCCGCGCGTGGGAGTGCGCAAGCGGGCGAAGGTGCTGGCAGGAACCGGGCGGCCGGGCGGCGCGTAACCAGAAATCTGAAAGAGGAGCCACACGCGAATGGCCGAGGAACACAAGGACGCAGCGGCAAGCGCCAAGGACGCGGCAGCTCAGAAGCCTGAGCCCGCCGCCTTGGCGACTGCGGGGAAGGAGTCCGCCAAGGCGGCTCCCAAGACCCGCAGCAAGAAGAAACTGTCGACCACGCAGGGGATCGCGCACGTCTTCGCCACGTTCAACAACACCATCGTGACGATCACCGACCGCGCCGGCAACACGATCTGCTGGGCGACCGCCGGGTCCAGCGGGTATCACGGCTCGCGCAAGTCGACCCCGTACGCCGCCCAGATCGCGGCGGGCAACGCCGCCAAGAAGGCGCTGGAGTTGGGTCTGAAGGAAGTGGAGGTGTTCGTGAAGGGCCCGGGGCAGGGACGGGAATCGGCGATCCGCTCGTTGTCGCAGGCGGGGCTGTCGATCACCGCGATCAAGGACGTCACGCCCATCCCGCACAACGGGTGCCGGCCGCCAAAGAGACGCAGGGTATAACCATGCCCCGTGTCATGTGTCACGTTTCACGTTTAACGAAGGGATCGTGGTGATGGGACGTTACATCGGGCCGTCGTGCCGGCTCTGCCGCCGCGAAGGCATGAAGCTCTTTTTGAAGGGCACGAAGTGCTCCACTCCGAAGTGCCCGGTCGAGAAGCGCTCCTTCCCGCCCGGCCAGCACGGGCAGCTGCGCGTGAAGCTGTCCGACTACGGCATCCAGCTGCGCGAGAAGCAGAAGGTGAAGCGGATGTACGGACTGCTCGAGCGGCAGTTCCAGCGCTACTTCGGCATCGCGCAGAAGGTGAAGGGCGTCACGGGCCAGATGCTGCTCGAGATGCTCGAGCGGCGCCTGGACAACGTGCTGTACCGGATGGGCTTCGCCACCTCGCGGCATGAAGGCCGCGAGATAGTCCGCCACCGGGGGGTGATCGTCAACGGGCGGCCCGTCGACATTCCCTCCTATTTCGTGAAGGTGGGCGACGTCGTGCAGATCGCCCCGAGCCGCACCGGCCAGGCGGCGCGCGTGAAGGAGAACCTGGAGCGCACCAAGGACCGGCCGGCGTGCGCGTGGGTCCAGGTCGAGGCCGGCCAACTGAAGGGCACCATCACGCGCACCCCGCAGAAGGATGACATCGGGCTGCCCATTCAGGAGCAGCTCATCGTCGAGTTGTACTCGAAGTAACGGAGGGCATTCATGGGCACGTTGTGGCGAGACTTTGCGACCCCGAAGAAGCTGGCCTGCGATGAGGACAGCCTGACCGACACGTACGGGAAGTTCATCGCCGAGCCGTTCGAGCGCGGCTACGGCATGACGATCGGCAACGGCCTGCGGCGCGTCCTGCTCTCGTCGATCGAGGGGGCGGCGGTCACCTCGATCAAGATCGACGGCGTCCTGCACGAGTTCAGCGCCGTCCCCGGCGTGCTGGAGGACGTCACGCAAATCGTCCTCAACGTCAAGCAGCTGGTGCTGCGCGCGCACTCGCGGCAGCCGAAGACCGTGGTCATCGAGAAGGACAAGAAAGGCGCGGTGACGGCGGGCGACGTCGAGGGGGATGAGACGATCGAGGTCGTCAACCCTGACCTGCAGCTGTGCACCCTGACGAAGGCCGGCAAGTTCCGCATGGAGCTCGAGGTCAGCCGCGGCCGCGGCTACGTCGCCGCGGAGAAGCACAAGAAGGAAGGACAGCCGATCGGCGTCATCCCGGTCGACGCGCTCTTTTCCCCGGTCACCCGCGTGAACTTCGCCATCGAGGATACCCGCGTGGGCCAGGTGACCGACTACGACCGCCTGATCCTTGAAGTCTGGACCAACGGCTCGATGAGCCCGAAGGACGCGCTGCTCTACGCCTCCAACATCTACCAGCGGCACCTGGACCTGTTCGTGAACTACGGCACCCTCCCGGATGAGCCGGAAGAGGAGGCGCCGGTGGCGGTGAGCGAGGAGCTGCAGGAGAAGCTGCGGACCCCCATCTCGGAGCTGGAGCTGTCGGTTCGGTCGGCGAACTGCCTGCGCGAGGCGAAGATCCAGACGATCGGCGACCTCGTCCAGAAGACGCCGCAGGAGCTGTTGAAGTACCGCAACTTCGGCAAGAAATCGCTCGCCGAGATCGACGAGCTGCTCCAGGGCATGGGGCTTGCCCTGGGGATGGACCTCAAGGCGGCGGGCTCCTCGAGCGCCGTCGAGAGCGTCTAAGCGGATCCGGAGTCTCGCATGCGCCACGCCACTCAAAGCCAACGGCTTTCAATGCCGAGCGACCGCCGTCAGGCGGTCGTGAACGCCCTGGTCAAGAACCTGGTCCTCCATGGCCAGATCCGGACCACGTACGCCCGGGCGAAGGCCGCCCAGCGCCTTGCCGACCGGCTGGTCACGCTGGGAAAGGACGGGAGCATCCACTCGCGCCGCCGGGCGTTCCGCATCCTGCAGGACCGGGGCTTGGTGAAACAGCTGTTCTCGGAGATTGCCCCGCGCTACGTGGATCTCTCGGGCGGCTACACGCGGGTCTTGCGATTGTCCCCGCGGCCAGGCGACGGCGCTGAACAGGCCCTGTTGGCCATGAGCCGGCTTCCGGCCGGCGAGCCCGCGGCATCCTCCGGCCCGAAACCCGAGCGCGCACCCCAGGCGCCCACGGAACCCAAACGCCCTCACGCTGAGCCGTCGAAGGCGGAAGAAAAGCCGAAGACGTTCTTCGAGGGGATCCGGAACATCTGGACCCGTAAGAAGAAGGGGAGTGCGGCCGCGTGACCCCACCACCTGCGCCGGCTCCGCCCACAGCGGAGCCGCGAAGACTCCCTATGCGAAATGATTGGATAGTTCATGTCAGGCACTTCGCCGCGGCGAGCAACACAGTTGATCTGATAGCTCGCCGCGAGGCGCAGGTGGTGGGGTGATTCCCCCACTCATGACCGCGCTCACGCTCGCTGATCGGCTGCGCCACGTGGAAGGGTCGCCGACCCTAGCGCTGGCCGCTAAGGCGAAAGTCCTGGCGAAGGCCGGTAAGCCGGTGCTCGACTTCACCGCCGGCGAGCCGGATTTTCCCACGCCCGCCGCCATCAAACAGGCCGGCATCCAAGCGATCCAGGCCGACCAGACGAAGTACACGCCGGTGCCCGGCATCCCCGAGCTGCGCGCCGCCGTCGCCCAGAGCGTCAACCGCCAGCGGGGCACCAGCTATCAGCCCGCGCAGGTGCTCGTCAGCTGCGGCACGAAGCACGCGCTCTTCAACATCTTCCAGACGCTCTGCCAGCCGGGCGACGACGTCCTCGTGCTCAGCCCGTACTGGGTGAGCTTCCCGCCGCTGGTCCACCTCGCCGGCGCCAAACCGGTGATCGTCGAGACGGCCGAGCGGGATGGCTTTCTGCCGGATCCCGGCGCGATCCGCGCCGCCTGCACCAACGCCACGAAGGCGATCATCGTCAACAGCCCAAGCAATCCGACCGGCGCGGTCATCGATGAGGGGCGTCTCAAGGCGATCGCGCAGCTCGCCCGCGATCGGGACCTCGTGATCGTCAGCGACGAGATCTATGACCAGCTCGTCTACCCCCCCGCCCGGCACGTGTCCATTGTCACGCTCGCGCCGGACCTCGTGGACCGGATCATTGTCGTGGGGGGCGTCTCCAAGACCTA
>JACQRE010000021.1 GCA_016206585.1 Candidatus Omnitrophota bacterium
AACATCCTCGCCGCCAAGGAGTTTCAGACGGTGGTCGATGCCGTCGTGGCGGCGCACCGGCAGCGCAAGACGGTGCTGTGGATGTTCGGCGCGCACGTCATCAAGGTGGGCCTGAGCCCGCTTCTCATCGAGCTCATCCAACGCAAGGTCGTGACCGCCATCGCGCTCAACGGGGCCGGCGTCATCCACGATTTCGAGCTCGCCTTCATGGGATCCACCTCCGAGGACGTGGCGGCCGCGCTGGCCGACGGCTCCTTCGGCATGGCCGAGGAGACGCACCGGCTCATCAACCAGGCGATCCGGGACGGCGCCAAGAGCGGGCGGGGGCTGGGCCAAGCCGTGGGGGCCATGATCGTGAAGCGCCGGATGCCGTACCGCACCCTCAGCCTGCTCGCCACCTGCCACCAGCTGGGGGTGCCCGCGACGGTGCACGTGGCGATCGGCACCGACCTCATCCACCAGCAGTCAACGGCCGATGGGGCGGCGATCGGGCAGGCGTCGCTGGCCGATTTCCGGCGGCTCGCCGGGGTCGTGGCGACGCTGGGCCGCGGCGGGGTGGTGGGCAACCTCGGCTCGGCGGTCGTGCTGCCGGAGGTGTTCCTCAAGGCGGTGTCGATTGCGCGCAACCTCGGCCATCAGGTCAAGGACTTCACGGCCTTTGATTTCGACATGATCCGCCACTACCGTCCGGCGGAGACCGTGCTCAAGCGGCCGCCGCTGCTCGGCGGCCGCGCGATGCACATCACCGGCCACCACGAGCTGCTGATCCCGCTGCTCGTGCGCGCCGTGATCGAGCAGCTGCGATGACTCCAACGGCTCATGCCCTCAACGGATTGCTGACGCGATGCGCCAAGGCGAAGGTCCTGGTGATCGGCGACCTCATGCTCGATGAGTTCGTGTGGGGCAAGGTCAGCCGCATCAGCCCCGAAGCGCCGGTGCCCGTCGTGTGGGTGCAGTCCGAGTCGGTCATGCCGGGGGGTGCCGCGAACGTCGCGAACAACATCCGGTCGCTGGGCGGGCAGGTGTCCGTGATCGGCCTCATCGGCGAGGACCGGTGGGGAAGTGCGCTGCTCTCGGATCTGGCCGCGCGCCGCATCGATACGGCGGGGATCGTGAAGGCGCAGCGCCCGACGACGGTGAAGACCCGCGTCATCGCGCACCACCAGCAGGTCGTGCGGGTCGACCGCGAGCAGCGCGAGCGGCTGCCCGCCGGCGTGATCGAGCGGCTGATCGCCTCGGCCGAGGCGCGCATCAAGGAGGCGGACGCGGTCGTCATCGAGGACTACGGCAAAGGGGTCGTCACCCGCCAGCTGCTCGAGTCGGTGATCCCGCTGGCGCGCACGCACCAGAAGGTCATCACGGTGGACCCGAAAGAGGAGCACTTCGATCTGTACCACCGCGTGACGGCGCTGACCCCGAACCGCGCCGAGGCGGGCGGGGCGGTCGGCCGCGAGCTGGAAAGCGATGCGGACGTCCAGCGCGCGGCACGGGAGATGCTGCAGCGGCTGGAGTGCGGGGCGGTGCTCATCACGCTGGGCGAAGACGGCATGTGGCTCTTCGAGCAGGGAGGGCGCGACGTGCGCATCCCCACGGTGGCCCAGGAGGTGTTCGACGTGGCGGGCGCCGGGGACACCGTCATCGCGGTGTTCACACTGGCCTTGGCCGGCGGGGCGAGCCTCGAGCAGGCCGCGCGCCTCGCCAACCAGGCGGCCGGCATCGTCGTCGGCAAGCTGGGGGTGGCGGTCGTCACGCCGCAGGAGCTGCGCGCGAGACTCACCAATAAACCCTCCTCAATAAGAAAACGCCTTGTTCGGACCCGATGACAACGAAATCATCAATCACCAAGCACCAAACACCAAATAATCACCAATCACCAATAACCGAATCACCAAACTGTTTGGTGATTGGTTTATTGGTTCATTGGTATTTATTTGGTGATTGGAATTTGGTGTTTGGTGATTGTGGCTCGTAGCATGGGTGCTTTGGTCGTGATCCCGGCGCGCTACGGCTCCGTGCGGTTTCCGGGCAAGCCGCTGGCGATGCTGGCGGGCAAGCCGATGATCCAGCACGTCTACGAGGGCGCTGCGCGCGCCAAGAGCGCGGAGGAGACGGTCGTGGCGACCGACGATCAACGCATTGTGGATGCGGTGGAACGGTTTGGCGGCCGCGCGGTCCTGACGAGGCCCGACGCCGCCAGCGGCACCGAACGCGCCGCGGAGGTGGCACGAACCTCCAGCGCCCAGGTGATCATCAACGTGCAGGGGGATGAGCCGCTGGTGCAGCCGCGCATGATCGATCAGCTGGCGGAGTTTCTGACGAGCCATGCCGCCGTGCCGATGGCCTCGCTGATGACGCCGCTGTCGCGCCCAGAGGATTTGGCCAATCCGAATGTCGTGAAGGTCGTGGTCGATCGGACGGGATTTGCGCTGTATTTCTCGCGTTCCCTAATTCCTTATCGGCGCGACGATTCAAGCTCCAAGCCACAAGCTGCAGGCTTCAGGCCTGCAGCCTGCAGCCTGCAGCCTGCAGCCTACAAGCACCTGGGTATTTATGGGTATCAACGTCACTTTTTGCTACAGTTCCCGAGCTTGGAGCCGACCCCGCTGGAGCGGCTCGAGCAGCTGGAGCAGCTGCGCGCCCTCGAGCACGGCTACCGCATCAAGCTGCTGGAAACGGAGCACGACTCCATTGGCGTCGACACGCCGGACGACCTACGACGCGTCGAGACGATCCTCGGTGCGTCATCGATTGGGCGTGAGCGCGCCGCCACCCGAAACCCATGATGAACCGCTCAGCTCGCGTCCAGATACCGCAGGAACGGATCGCCAAGTTTTGTCACCGCCATCACATCCGGAAGCTGGCGCTCTTCGGCTCTGTCCTGCGCGGCGACTTCCGGTCGGACAGTGATGTGGACGTGCTGGTGGAATTTGAACCCGGCCATATCCCCGGGCTCGCGTTTATGGGGATGCAGGAAGAACTGTCTGAGCTGCTGGGTCGAAAGGTGGATCTGAATACCCCGGCGTTCCTCAGCCGCTATTTCCGGAACGAGGTGCTCGCCGAGGCGGAAACCTGTTATGAGCAAGGATGAGGTTCGGCTACGCCACATGCTCGAGGCTGCGCGTAAAGCCGTCCAGCTTGCCCAGGGCCGGACTCGAGAGGCCCTGGAAGCCGACGAGACCCTGACCCTGGCGCTCACACGGCTGCTCGAGATTCTTGGAGAAGCCGCCAAGGGAATCTCGGAAGAAGCCAAGCGGCGGACCTCAGGGATCGCCTGGAAGGAGATCGCGGGAACCCGAGATCGACTGATCCATGGCTACTTCGACGTCGACTTGGATATCATCTGGCAGATCGTCA
This sequence comes from Candidatus Omnitrophota bacterium, assembly GCA_016206585.1. Taxonomy (GTDB): domain Bacteria; phylum Omnitrophota; class Gorgyraeia; order Aquiviventales; family Aquiviventaceae; genus JACQRE01. The sequence goes on from JACQRE010000021.1 coordinate 3,355, forward strand.
CCAAGGACCTGCCGCCACTCATCGCGCATCTGGAAAAACTGGTGGCGGAATGAGGAGCCAGGCCAACACCAACAGCAAAGAAGTCGAAGCACATGATGCTCGGGCCATTCTCGTAGACCGAGTCGGTGAGCTGAGGGCCAAATCGTATGAGGAATTGAGGCAGACGTATCTTAACCGTCCGGTGGGGACGACTGTGCAGGGACCATCTGGCCGGACGTACGAAGTTGAAGTGGAGGCGTGGTGGGACGATCCTCGAAAGAAGCAGGGCCTGCGGGTGTGCGCGACGGTCATTACTGGAAGGGTCTGGGGAATCGTACCACGAATGCTGACCGAGGATTTTATCGTTGCCCCTCATGGGTGATGTGTGGATGAAAGAAGCGCCGGTTGAGCTTCGTCTGTATCATCGTTCCGTAGCCCGCGTGGGCTGTTCGCTAAGGCACGCACGTTGATGGCGAAGTATATTTTCGTGACGGGCGGAGTCGTGTCGAGCCTCGGCAAAGGCATCGCCTCGGCGTCGATCGGGCTGCTGCTGAAATCCCGCGGGCTCAAGGTGACGCTGCAGAAGCTCGATCCCTACATCAACGTCGATCCGGGGACGATGAGCCCCTATCAGCACGGCGAGGTGTACGTCACCGAGGACGGGGCGGAGACCGATCTGGACCTGGGCCACTACGAGCGGTTCACCGGCCAGACGATGACGAAGGACAACAACGTCACGGCCGGCCGGGTCTACT
>JACQRE010000146.1 GCA_016206585.1 Candidatus Omnitrophota bacterium
CCCTGTTACCGCCCAATGATAATGTCCTCTTTTAGCCCGATAGAAATGTCCTCTACCATCACGATGCTACCAGGAGGTCGTGATGCGCGAGGTGCTCAGGATGACGGGGGAGGAGAGTCGACGGTTGTATGTGATCCAGCAGGTGCTCGAGCGGAAGATCCGGCAGCGGCAGGCAGCCGAACTCTTGGGCCGGTCGGTCCGCCAGATCCGACGCCTGGTGCAGCGGGTGCGCCAGGACGGTCCTCGGGGGATTGGCCACCGCCTGCGGGGCCGGCGGTCGAATCGTCGACATGCGGACACGCTTCAGCAGCGCGTCGTGGCGCTCTACCGAGCCCACTACGCGGACTTCGGCCCGACGCTGGCACGGGAGAAGCTCGCCGAGCGGCATCGCCTTCACCTTGGGCGGGAGACCCTGCGCCGCTGGCTGGGAGCTGCCGGCCTCTGGCACGGCCAGCGGCAGACCCCGCGCCATCACCAGTGGCGCGAGCGCAAGGCCTGCGTGGGGGAGATGGTGCAGGTGGACGGCTCGCACCATGACTGGTTGGAAGGCCGGGGGCCGTGGCTGGTACTGATGGGCTACATCGACGATGCGACGAATCGGGTCTTCGCCCGCTTCTACGACTACGAAGGCCCGCTGCCGGCGTTGGACAGCTTCGCCCGCTACGCGCGGCGCTACGGCCTGCCGCAGCGGGTGTACGTCGACCGGCACACGACGTACCAGGGACGGGGCAAGCCGACCCGAGACGACGAGCTGGCGGGGCGTACTCGGCCCCAAAGCCAGTTCGAGCGGGCGTTGGCCGAGCTGGGCGTGGAGGTCATTCCGGCGTATTCGCCCCAAGCCAAGGGGCGCGTCGAGCGACTCTTTGGGACGTTCCAAGATCGCCTGGTGAAGGAGCTGCGCCTGGCCCACGTCACGACGCGGGAGGCCGCCCATCGCTTCTTGGAGGCGTACCTGCCGCGCCACAATCGGCAGTTTTGTCGAGGAGCTCGCAGTCCCGTCAATCTGCATCGGCCGTGTCCGCCGGCCCACCGGCTGCGCCGGATCCTGGCGATTCGCCACCCGCATGTCCTGCGCAACGACAACACGGTGCAGCACGAGACGGCCACCTACCTTGTGCAGGAACGCTGGAATGGTCATCGGCCGAAGACGATCGAGGCCGAGGTGCGCCTCGATGGCAAGCTCCATCTCCTCGCCGGGAACCAGGTCCTCCACTACCGCCAGCTGCCCGCCCGGCCCGTCGTGACGCCACCGCCATCTCGCCCGCCCTCCCGCCGGCGAGCGCGCACCATCCCGGCGGCCGATCACCCCTGGCGACAATTCGAGCGCGTCCAACGACTCACGGCCTTGAAAAACAGGACATTTCTACTGGGCACAAACGAGGACATTTCTATTGGGCGTTGACACTTTTCTGCAGCGCCCTTGTGAGAACGGGAGCGGATATGCTAGAGTTGTGTAGAGCGTCGTGTGCGGTTTTGCACCGACCGTCCGAGAACGGCAAAGTCTTCGAGAGAAGGCGGCGCAAAGCCACAGATCCTGGGCACGGTCAGGACGGCTGGGCTACCGAAGACGGAGGAAGCATGCGGGTTCACCGACACGCCCATACCACTGAGGTTGACGGGGTGGGCGTGGGGGTTGAAGGCTCGGGGCCGCCGAAACGCGTGCTGGTCATTGACAATGACCCCGGCATCCGCCGGCTCGTTCAGCGCATCCTGGAGGGGCAGGGGTATGCGGTGACGGCGTGCTCGGACGGCGCGCAGGCCATCGCCCTCCTGAAAGAGACCCCCTATCGCTGCGTCCTGCTAGATGTCCGCATGAACGGCCTCCAGGGCACCGAGCTCCTCCCCATCATCAAGCGCAACTTTCCGACGCTCCCCGTCATCATCATCTCGGCCTACTGCGAGCGCCAGGACGCCAGCTACTACGGCTCCCTGGGGGCGTCGGATTTCCTGGCCAAGCCCTTCCACGACGAAAGCCTGGTCGAGGCCGTCCAGCGCGCCGTCGGCGCCACCGAGACGATCCCGCTGACCCTGACGAGCCTCTCGCTTGCCGAGGCCCGTGACCAGGTCTATCGCACGCTCCTGGTCACCGCGTTGCGGAAAACCAACTGGAACCAGGTCAAGGCGGCGCAGTTGCTGGGCGTCAGCCGCTACAGCCTCATGCGGTGGCTACGCAAACTCCAGATCCAATACTGAGGGGGTTGCCCATGGCGAATCCGGATCTGCCTGTTCCCCAGACGGCCACGCCGTCCATACGGATCCTTCTCGTGGAAGACACGTGGGAAGATGCGCGGATCCTGCAGGGCCTGCTGGCGCGCGAGCTCGGGACGGCGTTCGATCTGCGGTACGTGGACCGGCTGGGGGCCGGCCTGGAGTGTCTGGCTGAAGGCGGCATCGACCTCGTCCTGCTCGACCTGAATCTGCCCGACAGCAAAGGACTCGAGACGATCTCCCGGCTCCTCGAGCGGGCCCCGAGCGTGCCCGTGGTCGTGCTGACGGCCAGCGATGACGAGGCGTCCGTCGTGCAGGCCCTCCACGAGGGGGCTCAGGACTACCTCGTGAAGGGCTACGTGCAGGTCTATCCCAAGATGCTGGGGCGGTCCATCCGGTATGCCATCGAGCGCAAGCGGGCGGAAGAGGAGGTCCGCAACGCCCACGGGCAAACCGAAAAACTCCTGGCGTCGATCCCGTCGATTCTGATTGGGGTAAGTCCGGACGGCCGCCTCACGCACTGGAACGCGATCGCCCAGCAGACCCTTGGCTGCGATCCGGCGCAGGTCCTCAACCGACCGTTAGCCGACTGCCGCATCCCCTGGGACGTGCCGAGGATTCTTGAGGCCTTGGCGACCTGCCGGACCACCGAGGCGATCACGCGATTGGACGACGTGGCCTTCACGTATCCGGACGGCCGTCAAGGATGCCTGGGCTTCGTGATCCGGCCGATTCGCAGCAACGGAGAGGCGCAATCCGGGTTCCTGCTGTTCGGGGCGGATATCACCGAACGCAAGCTGGCCGAGCTGGAACGGACCCGGCTGCAGGAGCAGCTGGTGCAGGCGCAGAAGATGGAAACGATCGGGCGCTTTGCCGGCGGCATCGCGCATGACTTCAACAACTTCCTCCAGGTCATCATGGGCTTTGCGAAAGTCATCCGCAATCAGCACGGCAAGAAGAGCCCGGAGCTGGTCAGCGACCTGGACGAGATCATTAACGCCGCCAACAGCGCCGCCGACATGGTGCAGCAACTGCTCGCCTTCAGTCGACGGCACCCGATCCAACCCCAGCTCCTGGAGCTCAACCAGACGGTGCAGGAGATGACGGCCTCGCTCCAGCGGTTCGTCGGGGACCGGATCTCCGTGACGCTGGTCCTGGCTCCCCAGCCGCTGCCGGTCAAGATGGACCTCACGGGGTTGAAGCAAATCCTCATGAACCTCTCCTCGAATGCCCGCGACGCGATGCCCGGCGGCGGCCGATTGATCATTCGGACGGCGACCGTGCGCGTGGAGGCGGACCGGCTCACGCAGCACCCGCCGGCCGCGGAAGGCGCGTATGCCCGCCTGTCCGTCCAGGATACCGGGGTGGGAATGGACCCCAAGGTCGCCTCGCGGATCTTCGAACCCTTTTTTACGACGAAGGGGGTGGGCAGCGGAACCGGCTTAGGGCTTGCGGTGGTCTATGGCCTGGTCCGGCAACATCAGGGCCTGATTGACCACGAGACGGCGCCCGGAAACGGCACGACCTTTCATCTCTACTTCCCGCTCCAATCCGCGGCGCTGGAGCCGCCGCGCCCAGCCTCCGGCGGCGCATCGACGGCCGATGCGCCGGGGTCTCGGATCAGCGCCAATGGCCAGCGTTCCAAGCGCCGCATTCTGGTGGTGGACGACAAGCAGGCCATCCGCGTGCTCTGTGAACGGATCCTCCGGGAAGGCTACGAGGTGACCACGGCCTCCTCGGCGTCCGCGGCGATGAAGTGCCTGGCCCGAGAGCCCTTTGATCTCCTGCTGACGGACCTCAAGATGCCTGAGGTGGACGGGTTTGCGCTCATTGAGGAAGCGGCGAAGCTCCGGCCCGATCTGAAGCTGCTGGCCATGACCGGATCGCTGACCGTCGAGTTCGAGCAACGACTGAGCGCGTCCACCTTCCCCTGCGCGCTGATCCGCAAGCCGTTTACGCCTCTGATGCTCGAAGAGGCGGTGCGGCGCGCCCTGTAGGCCCCGCCAGCCCGCCATCGGCCAGCGGGAAGACCAGGCGGACCTGGATCCCCCCGGCGGGGCGGTTGGCGATCATGATCCGTCCCTGATGCAGCTCCACGATCTTCTTGCAGACGGTCAACCCCAGTCCCGTGCCCTTCCCGGTCGGCTTCGTCGTGAAGAAGGGATCGAACACCTTCGACAGCAGGTCCTCGGGAATCCCGCTGCCGGCGTCCTCCACCTCGGCCACGACGGCGGCCTCGCGCACGGTGGCCGAGGCCGCATCCGGGGCAGCCGGGTCACCGTACAGCCGGCGGGGAGGTGTGGCGTAGGTGCGGACGGTCAGCGTCCCTCCCGCGGGCATGGCCTGGATCGCGTTCATGAAGAGGTTCACGAAGACCTGCTCCACCTTGGTCAGATCCAGTGCGCACGAGGGCAGCGGCTGGCACGCCTTGACGAGGGCCACGTGCGCGCGATCCATCTCGTGCTTCACGAGGATGAGGGCCTGGTCGAGGACGGCGTTCAGGTCGGCGTGGGCCGCCTGCAGCTCATTCGTCGAGGAGAAATTCAGCAATCCCCGGATGACCGCATCCGCCCGGTGGACGGCGTGCTGCATGTCGCGCAACAACCGCTGGGCCTCGTCATCGAGAGGGCCGCAGCAATCCGACAGGTGCTCCAGGCCGATCAGCAGGGTTGCCAGCGGGTTCTTCACTTCATGCGCGACGCCGGCCGCCAACCGGCCCACCGATTCGAGCTTGGCGGCCTTGATCAAGTGCTGCTCCGCCCGCTGGCGCTCGGTGACCTGCTGCCTCAGCTGCGCGTTGGAGTCTGACAGCTCGGCCGTCCGCTCCCGGACCCGTCGTTCCAATTCATCGCGGGCGCTCCGCAAGGCCGCCTGCGTCTGCTCCTGTTCTGCCACCGCAGCCGCCAAGACCAGCCCGGTGACGGCGACGATGCCGACGAAGACTTGCAACCACAGGAGCGACTCGTTGAGGGTCCCGACGGCAAAGGGGCCGAGGCCGTTGGCCGTGTTCCAAATCGCCATCCCCGACACGACCAGGATCGAGATCGTGACCCCGCCTTGACCAAACCGAAGCGCCGCCCACATCACCAGAGGCAGGAGCGCATACAGCAGCGGGAATGGCAGCCCTCCGACGCGCACCAGCTCCCCGAACACCATCTGGCCGGTGACCGCCAGCGCACCCAACGAGAGCGTCGCCTCGGCAGCCCGCCAGGGGTTCCACCAGCGAATCCGCAGGGCGCTCCAGGCCAGGATCGCCGGCGTCACCACCAGAATCCCCGACACGTCACCGAGCCACCACGTC
>JACQRE010000144.1 GCA_016206585.1 Candidatus Omnitrophota bacterium
GCTTTGGCCTGTTCCTCCGCTTTGACGGAACTCTTGGAGGCGGCGACCACCCGCCGGTTCACGACTGCCACCCACCGATCTTCGTAGCGCTTGAGCAACTCTGGATAATGGTCAAAGGCCCACCGCTCATCCTGCCAGAAACGTTTGGGAATCCTCGGACTTGCACTGCCTACAGCGCGAGACATCGGTTCACCTCCGTCGCTGATGAGGATAGCACGCACCCTCCTCAGATGCAAGATGTAACAGTATGAGGGCCAGCGAGTACCTCTAGACACGCTCGGACAGCCATACGTTTGAACAAAGAGCTTCTTCATCGTGCTATTTCCTGCTGGCCAGCAGACGTCTGACCACCCATCCTATTCCTGCGCCAACCGCTGAACCTATCAAACTTGGGACCATGTAAATTGCCAGTGTGATCATCCCAATCGGGAAGAAGAAATTTACCCCGACAGGCGGCCGAACGAACATGAGCACCACAATTGCCGCAAACTGGCCAACGCAGATTGCAATCGGCCACAGCCAGAAGCGACGCGGTTCGAGCAGCGCAACCATCGCGCCAGCACTCATCAATGCAATCGGGTAATATAGAGTTTCGGCATCCCACGGCTCGACTTGTCCTGTAACATAAGGCGACGCTGCCCAAATAAACGCTCCAAGCACCATCGCAAGCACAAACGCAACACGCCTCATTCTCCACCTCCCAACAACGCCACCTGCAACCCCTCTGCCAACGCCTGGAGCACTGCGTTGGCGTCCGCAGCAGCTACCTGTCGGGCTGGGTCGGAAAGTCCAGGTATTCGGATACTATGGTCACCCGTAGGTAACTAAATGAACTGTTCGGTTATGGCGCAGCCGCTTCAGCTTTTTCACCATTTTTCACTGAAACAGCGGGAGGTGCTCGCTGTAGCCCTCGGCCTTGAGCTGCTCGATCGGGATGAAGCGCAGGGCGGCCGAGTTGATGCAGTAGCGCTCGCCGGTGGGCGGGGGGCCATCGTCGAAGACGTGCCCGAGGTGCGAGTCGCTGCGCGCGGCGCGCACCTCGGTGCGGACCATGCCGTGGCCCGTGTCGGTCACGAACTTCAGGCGCGCCTTATCGATGGGCTCGGTGAAGCTGGGCCAGCCCGTGCTGGAGTCGAACTTGTGCACCGAGGCGAAGAGCGGCTCACCGGTGACGATGTCGACGTAGATGCCCGCCGCTTTGTTGTTCCAGTACGCGTTGTGAAACGGCCGCTCGGTGCCGCGCTCGCGCACGATGGCGTACTGCTCGGGGGTGAGCAGCCGGCGCAGCTCCGCGTCCGTGGGGATCGGGCACGTCTTCCATGAAGCCGGCGTGGATGGCTCTTGACTCGCGTTCATCACTCCCTCCTTGTTGCAGCCAGGCCCGAACAGCAGCAGGCAGAGTAACAAAAAGGGAGCTGCTCCCATTTTTCAGAAAAAGGGAGCTGCTCCCATTTTCAGTGGACCCAGAGGGCGGGGAGGAGGCCGCCGCCGCGCGAGACGTTGACGACGGGAAGCCCGGAGAAGCGGCCCACGAGACCGACCCCTGATGAGCTGAAGAAGAACCCGGAGACGACGGAGCGCTCCTGCCAGCGCACGCCGCCGTCGGTCAGCAACGGGAACGTGTCCGTCGGGATGGGCGCCACCTGCTGGACGACGCAGCGCCTCGGGCCGCGCAGCGCCCGGTGCAGCTCCCGCTCCCACACGCGCTGGCTCACCGTGCGGCCGATGACCACCCCTTCCCCGCCGAAGAGCGTGTTGGGTTTCAGGACAAGGCGCGCCCGGTTGCGCCGGATGAACGCCGGCAGGTCCACCCGGCGGCCGGCGGGATCCGACACGACGGCCTCACGCACGAGGCGCGTCCACAACAGATGCTCGCGGAAGAGCCGGCGCTGTGGTGCGGTGAAGTAGCGCGCGTACGCCGCGTCGGTGAAGATCTCCCAGGCGGACTTCTGGTCAAACTCCCAGGTCAGCCCGGAGATCAGCCGCCCCTCGCGGATCGCCTGGCGCAGCGCGGCGAGGCGCCGGCCCCGTCGCTCCATCTCGACGAACTCGGCCAGCTCTGAATCCCGGTAGAGGAGGTCCACGTCCCGGCCCCGCGCCGTCACCCGGCCGCGCGCGAGCGACAGCTCGCGCGGATCCACCACCACCGCGTGGACCCCGCGCTGGATGAGATCGCGGGCGAGCTCCCGGAACTCATCCGTGCCCGTCGTGAAGTCGGTGTTCTCGATGAGGGCGACCGCGCGTAGCGGGCGCCCGAGCCGCCGGGCCACCGCCCGCAGCTCGTCGAGGAGCAACTGCCGGGGGTCGGGGGTCGCGGTGATGACGCGCCCCGGCAGGGCGCGCAGGAGGAGATCGCCGACCACGTCCATCGCGATGGAGCAGGCGGCCGGGGCGTAGTGCACGCCGCCGACGCCGACGGCGTTGGGTTCCAGCATCCGGAAGCCGGTGCGCCACCGCGCGTGGTCGTAGACTGCCGTCGAGTCGAGGCGCCCGATGACGGCCAGGGGACGGCTGCGCGGGTGGTCGCAGAGCCGCATCCAGGCCTCGCGCTCCGGCTCGAAGTGGATGATGTCGCGGACGGCGGGGAACCGCGCGTAGAGCTGGGAGAGGCGCAGCAGCGCCTCGCTCAACTGCCGCGCGAGGTGGTGGAAACAGAGCAGCTGCGCGCTCGTGAGGACCCACGGCTTGAGGGCGATGTCGATCGTCCGGACGCGGCCCGCGTCATCCAGGTACCGCACGCCGCGCACGTCGGCGAGCGCGCGCATCGCGTGGAGCCGGTCGAGCAGCGCGCGCCGTCCGAGGCGGCGGAACGGCGCGTCGAGGATGGAACGTGGGATGTAATCCATGGGCCTCTATTCTATACTACGGCGCGCAGTTATGGTACAGTGGGCGTCCATGGCAGAGCAGTCGGTGCCCCGCCCCCACACCAACCTGGTTGGTGTGGGGGCCCGCGACCTCGTGACGCGGTGTGTCCGCGACCTCACACGGCGCGGCGCGGCCTATGCGGACGCGCGCTACGAGCATTCCCTGCACGAGAGCCTGGTGGCGGAGGATGGGCACGCCTCTTCCATCAGCCTCTACGAGAGCGCCGGCGTCGGGATCCGCGTCCTCCTCGACGGCTCCTGGGGGTTCGCGGCGACGCCGGACCTCACGCGCGCCGGCCTGGCCCGAACCGCGACGCTCGCCCTCGAATCGGCCAAGGCCTCGGCGAGCCTGAACCGATCGCCCCGTGCGCTTGCGCCGGTTGAGCCGGTCAGGGCCCGCCACACCTCCCGCTACGCCATCGATCCCTTCGAGGTCCCGCTCGCCCAGAAGCTGGATTACCTCCTGTGGGCGAACACGACGCTCCTCGGGCCCGACGCGGTGCAGCGGGCCACCACCCAC
>JACQRE010000147.1 GCA_016206585.1 Candidatus Omnitrophota bacterium
ACAGGCTTACAGGCTGGTGACGGTGTAGACGATCTCCGTGCCGAACTCGCCGGCCGGCGTCTGCGGGGTGACGGTCAGGATGTAGTCCGCCGAGAACGCGTCGCTCTTGCCGCGCTCATCCGAGGTGTACAGCGTCGCCGCCACACCGGGGACCAGCGCGACGGGCTGCGCGGCTCCCAGTTGACCGCGCGCCGAGCCCGCGGTGACGACGCGAAGCTGGTCGTCCTGGATCGCCAGCCCCTCCGCGTTGGTGAGCGGCCGGCGGATCATCTGCGTGATGTGGTACGGCCGGCCGAGGTTCGAGAAGACGTTGAGCCTGACCTTGAGGGAGCGGGTGGTCGCCTCGCCGGGTGCCGGCTGCTCCAGCACGCCGAAGGCGATCTGATCGCCGGTGTCCGGGGTGACGGAGAGCTCAAGGCGCGGCAGGATGGTGCAGGTGACCTGGACGGTTTGAGCATCGGACTCCGCGGCGGCACGCACCGAGCCTAGCAGGATGGCGGCGAGCGGGATCCATTGCGCGAATCGCATGGCAGCGTCCTCTACGGTCATGGGGCGCACCACGCGGTCGCGACGGGCTCGAAAGTACCTGATCACGAGATTGAGCGATCCCGGTAGCCCGGCGATCCCACCACCTGTCGCTGCGCCGCTCACAGCGGCGCTCGGCCGAATGGCCGAGGTCGCCTATGGCGACGCGCCAGGTGGTGGGACCCGTGGCTTTGCGCCCTATTCTTGCGAATAGTTTGCCCTTGTCCGGCGTGTCAAATAGCGTGACCCGGAACTCCTTCGGAGTATACCATATCTTCTGAGACCGTCATGAGACGCACACAGCGTTGGGAAGCGTTCACGATCGCGTGGGGCCTCGCACTCGCCGGTGCCGCACTGCCGGCGTGGGCGGCGGTCACGCTGACCGTGCGCGTGGTGCACGGCGGGTTGGATCTGGATTTCGGCGCCTTCACCGCAGACGACGGCTCCCGCACCGAGGAGCTGGAGCTGTCGATGACCAATGCCAGCTCCGCGCAGTACCGGTTGTACCAGGAGTGTCCGGGCTGGCTCGTCAATGAACGCGGGGACCGCCTCCCCGAGGAGGCGCTCCTCATGCAGCTCTCGCAGGGGCTCTCCGGCGTCCGCGGGAGCGGCGGCATCGTGGCGGTGACGGAACGGCCTCAGGAGCTGTTCGTCTCGAATGCGGAGGGCAGCTCCGACACCGTGCGGCTCGCCTACTCGATCCGTCCCCCCGGCCCGACCCCCGCCAGCGCCGGGGCGGGGGATGTGCCAGCACTCGCCGGCACGTACCGCGGCGTCCTGCGGTTCACCGCCGAGTCGCTCGACACCGGGACGATCGCCACGGAGACCTTGAATGTCCAGGCGACGATCCGTGCTGCCGTGTCGCTGCGCCTGGAGCGCCTCGAGTCGGCGCAGCTCTCCTTCGGCACCATCAAGCCCGGGGAGCCGTCGCCGAATCGCGAGCTGACGTTTCGCCTCGCCAACAACACCGCCTCGCCGACCCACGTGCTGCAGGTGCTGGGAGAGCCGCTCGCCAACAGCCGGGGCGACCGGCTGCCGGCCGACGCCGTGACCTCTGCGGTCCTCTCGCCGGCGGGGGGCGGATCCTGGCAGCCGGTCAGCGAGCACCCGGATGCGATCGTGACGGATGACCGGGGCGAGCTGCGCGATCTGCACCTGGCCTACGCGGCGGCGATCCCCGCGGCCCAGCCGGCCGGCCTCTATCGCGGCACGCTGCGGCTTCAGCTGATGAGCGGCGGCGTGCTGGCCGATGAAGCGCTCGTCCCGGTGGAGTTGACGGTGGACGAGGTCTTCACCATGGCGGTCGTGCCGGTCGACGGCGGCGGAAGCGCGCTGCATTTCGACCGGTCGTTGGCCGGCCGCGAGACCGTGGAGCGGCGGATGCGCGTGGAGGTCCGCACCAATATGGGACGGCCGTACCAGGTGCTGGCAGGGCTCGATCACCCGCTGGTGCTGGAGACCGGCGACATGCTGCCCGTCGAGTCGCTGGTCTGGTCGGTCCCGCCAACCGAGCGCGGCACGGTGCTGCTGGCACCCGAGCGCCCCGTGGCGGTCGGCTACGCGCCGCTCTACCAATCGGACGCCCAGGGCTCTCCGGAGGCGTTCATCCTCACGTACCGCCTCACGGTTCCAGCCGACGCCCGGGACGGCCTGTATTCCGGCCAGCTGCGCTTTACCATCACGCTCTTCTGAACGCCCCCGCAATCCTCTCTCTAACTCTCACACATCGAAGGTGTTAACACGCCAACCTTATCTTGACAAACTTTACTAATTGCTAAAGAATACTACACATGATTAAGCGCCGTTCGCTGCTCGATCAGCACCGGCTGAGCGAGCGGGAGGAGAAGAACTTTCAGATCCTCGAACTCCTGCGTCAGCGCGGCCCCCTCACCCGCACCGAACTCTCCCAAGGCACCGGCTTCAACATCGTCACCGTCTCGAACTACATCAACCAGTTCATCAAGCAGGGGCTGGTGTCCGAGCGGGGCTTCGATGTGTCGACCGGCGGCCGCAAGCCCATTCTCGTCGAGCTCAACGCCAAGGCCGGCTTCGCCGTCGGCATCGACCTCGGGCCGATGGATCTGGCGAAAAGCCATACCATTGCCACGATCACCGACCTGCACGGCCAGGTGGTCCACCGCCTGGTGAAGCAGCGGACGCTCGAAAGCTTGGACCGCGTGCTGCAGGAGACGGAGGCCATCATCCGCGAGACGCTCGAGACGAGCCCGGTCGAAGCGAAGAAGATCCGCGGCATCGGGATCGGGCTGCCCGGCATCCTGGATGAGCGCGCCGGCACCGTCCGCGACACCTCGCGCCGCGGCAAGCGCACCAACTACGTGGCGTTCCGCGACGAGTGGGAGCGGATCTTCGGCCTGCCGGTCCTGGTCGGCAACGACGCGACGCTGGCCGGCTACGGCGAGCTGCGCCTGGGGTTGGACCGGCCGGTGCAGAACCTGATCTACTGCTACTCCGACGTGGGGGCGAGCCTCATCTTCAACGGCCACATCTACTGGGGCTCCGGCGGCAGCGCGGGGGAGCTGGGGCTCTTCGTCGAGTCGGAGGACGACTACCTGACGTGGATCAAGAGCCCGGGGTTTGTGCTGTCGAACGTGTGGGATCTGGGTGTCAGCACGCAGGCGAAGAAGCTCATCGAGCAGGGGGACCGCACCGCGATCCAGGAGCTGGCGCACGGCAAACCGGAGAACGTGACGCTGGACGTCGTGCTGCAAGCCGCCCAGCAGGGCGACCGGCTCGCCCAGGAGCTCATCGAACACGTGGCGACCCAGCTGGGCATCCGGATCGCCTACCTCGTCAACTTGCTCAACCCGGAAGTCGTCGTCGTCGGCGGCGGCATCGAACGGGCCGGTTCGCTGCTGTTCGAGCCGGTCTGGCGGGCCGTGAAGAAGTACGGTTACGAAGAGCCGGCGAGCCTCGTCGACGTACTGCCAGCGCAGCTGGGTGAGAACTCCGTCGCATTGGGCGCGGCGTGCTGGGTCGTCCGGGAAGTGTTTATCCAAGCATAGCGTGAACAATCACCAATGACTAAATTTCAATTACCAAATAATACCCAATTGATCAAACACCAAGCACCAAACCGTTTGGTGATTCGGTCATTGGTCCATTGGTCATTATTTGGTGATTGGGATTTGGTGTTTGATGATTTGAGATTGTTGAGGCAGGATGCCGCCTAGCCTGCCGCCGTTGGGGTCTGCGCTCAAAGTCTTGGTGCCTGTCGGACTCGGCCTGGCCGGTCTGGGGGTGATGGGCATGCTGTACCTGGGCCAGGTGCAGCAGACGCAGCGGCTCCAGCAGCAGCTGGCGATGACCCAGCAGCAGGTCAACCAGCTCCAGCAGCAGAACCAGGAGATGGCCCAGCAGCTCGATACCCTGCAGACGGAGCGCCAGACGCTGGACGAGAAGGTTTCGGCGCTGCGCTCGCAGCTCGCGACGGCAACGGCGAGCATCGAGCGCTCGCGGGTGAGCCTCGACGAGCTCCAGCATCGCTATGAGGGGGTCGTGGAGGAGCGCGTCCAGCTGCAGCAGCAGGTGGAGCGGCTCACGGGCGAGCGGGAATCCGCGATCCAAGAAGCCAAGCGGCTCACCCAGGCGAAAACCGACGTGGAGCGGTCGCTCGCACAGTCGCGCGAGCGGCTCACCCTGCTCGATCGCGACTACCGCAAGCTGACCCACAAGGTCGCCGAGCTGGAGGCCCGGCCGCTCGCGGGCGTCGACCCGATGGTGACCATCGGTCCCGGGGGGACCGCGATCACGCCGGGGGCTTCGGCGGGGACGGACGCGCCGACTGGCAGCGTCTCCGGCGCGGTGGAGCTGCCGCCGATCATCGTGCGCAAGGATCGGGCCGGCGTCTCCGCCCCGGTGCGCGGCCGCCTGATGGAGGTCAACCGGGAGCACAACTTCATCGTGGTCGACAAGGGCAGCCTCGACGGCGTCCGGGTGGGCATGACGTTCGAGATCCTGCGCAGCGGCGGGGTGGTCGGGCGCGCCACCGTGGTCCGGGTACGTCCGCAGCTCTCCGCCTGCGATGTGCTCCGGTCGAGGACGCCGGGGCCTCTCCAGGTCGGCGACGTCGCGGTGCAGGGCGGCTCCTGAACCTGGTGAGCACCACACGCAGTTCGGAGTTCGGAGTTCGGAGTTCGGAGTGGAGGCGGTTGACTCCGCACTCCGCATTCCGCACTCCGCATTCCGCACTCGGATGAGTCCTCGACGGGGCCGCTTCCGGTTCCGGCGCTCCGGCCGCGCACAACTGGTGCTCAGCACGCGCCAGCTCGCCACCCTCGTGAAAGCGGGGATGCCGCTCCTGCGCGCGCTGCGCACCGTCACCGAGCAGCTGGACCCCGGACCCTTGCGCGACGTCTTCGGCGCCGTGTCCAACGATGTCGAGGCCGGCGTGAAGCTGTCCGAAGCGCTCTCCTCGCACCCCCGCTGGTTCCCGCCGTTCTACGTCAACATGGTCCGCGCTGGAGAGGTCGGCGGGCTGCTCGATGAGATCCTCAAGCGGCTCGCCGAGCTCATGGAGAAGCAGGCCCGACTGCGCGACCGGGTCAAGAGCGCCTTGATGTACCCCGCCTTCGTCATGGTGGCGGCCGTCGGCATCCTGCTCATCCTCATGGTGTTCGTTGTGCCGACCTTCCTCGGGATGTTCACCGAGCTTGGCTCCAACCTGCCGTGGCCGACGCTCATCCTGATCACCACCTGCAACGTGGTCCGCACATGGTGGTGGATCGTCCTGCTGGTCCTCGCGGCCCTCGGCGCGCTCATCCGGGTGTTTCTCCAGACGCCGATGGGGCGCCGCCTCGCCGACCAGGCCGCCCTCGCCGCGCCGGGGTTCGGCTCGCTGGTCGAGCGGATCGTGGTCGCCCGGTTCGCGCGCACCTTCGGCACGCTGATCAGCAGCGGGGTGCCCATCCTCAGCGCGCTGGAGACGGTGCGGGCCACCGTCACCAACGTGGTCATCGACGACGCGCTGCAGGAGGTCGAGCACAGCCTCAAGGTCGGCGAATCGCTCGCGCAGCCCATGGAGCGCTCCGGGGTGTTTCCCCCGCTCGTCACGCGCATGGTGGCCCTCGGGGAGGAGACCGGCCAGCTGGACCGGATGCTCATGCAAGTGGCCGACAGCTACGAGGAGGAGGTCGAGGTGCAGCTCGCGGGCCTAACACAGCTGCTGGAGCCCATGCTGATCGTCTTCGTCGGTGGCATCGTGGGGTTCATCGTGATTGCCATGTTTCTGCCGCTGATGTCGTTGACCAAACTCCTCGGATGAGCGGCGAGTTCGGAGTGCGGAGTGCGGAGTTCGGAGTGGAATGTTCTGACTCCGCATTCCGCATTCCGCATTCCGCATTCTCGTTGGTAGAGTTGGTGATTGCCATGGCGATTCTGGGTGTCGGCCTGGTCGGTTCCATGCGGGTGTTTCCCGTCGGGTTGCGGGCTTCGCAGCGCGCGGAGATGAACAGCCGCGCGGCGATCGCGGCCCAGCGCGTGATCGAGTCGCTGAAGCTCAGGCCGTGGGACGAGCTGAGCGATACCCAGGCGACGACCGAGACGGTGGACGGGTTCGAGGTGACCACGGCGATCGGGCATCCCGCCCTGGCGGTTCCGCTCATCGACCCGGCCCGGCTGAAGTCGGTCGAGATCACCGTGCGGTGGGCTCAGGACACCAAGCCGCACGAGCTGGTCTTCCTCACCTATATTCGTCGCGATGACACATGAACCGGCCTCCATTCAGCTCCGAACTCCGCACTCCGCA
Source organism: Candidatus Omnitrophota bacterium (assembly GCA_016206585.1). Taxonomy (GTDB): domain Bacteria; phylum Omnitrophota; class Gorgyraeia; order Aquiviventales; family Aquiviventaceae; genus JACQRE01. The sequence continues at coordinate 6,290 of JACQRE010000147.1, forward strand.
TTCCGCATTCGGGATTACGTTGGTGGAGCTCCTCGTGGCGATGGGCATCCTCGTCACGGTGAGTGCGGCGACTGCGCTGATCTTCCGCGGCATCACGCGGGCGTGGCGCACCGGCCAGCTGCGCACCGAGCGGTACCAGCAGGCCCGGCTGCTGTTTGACCTCTTCGGGCGGGAGCTCTCTTCGAGCGTGGTGAACCTGAAATATCCGCTCATCGGCCTCAAGCCTTCGGAGGGCGAGGCGCTGCGCAGTGACAGCGCGGGGGACGAGCTGTTTTTCGTGGGCACGCTGCCCGGCCGCACCGGACTCGTGGAGCGGGGCTACTGGCTGACGGCCGCGGGTGAGCTGATGTGCCACGATGATGAGCCGGCGGACGGCGACTACGCGACCGGAGCGGGCGAGCTGTGCGGCCGCGACATCGCGCAGTTCACCGTCGCCTATTTCGACGGTGCGGAGTGGGTGGACCGCTGGGACGGCCGGGAGAGCGCTCCGCAGGCCGGCAAGCTGCCGAAGGCGGTCCACCTCATCCTGAGCATCAGCCGCCAGAAGCCCGAGCGGTTCGAGACGGTGATCTACATTCCCACGAGCTAACACACCCAATGCGACACGGAGTTCGGAGTTCGGAGTTCGGAGTTCGGAGTGAAAGCGGTTCTTACTCCGAATTCCGCATTCCGAACTCCGAACCGGAACGCGGGATTGCGCTGCTCATTGTGGTAAGCATTCTTACGGTCGTGGGCATCATGGGGGTGGCCTTCGCGTTCTCCCTCCACCTGGAAACCCAGGCGACCCGCGAGTTCGTCTCGACGACGCAAGCGCGCTACCTCGCGGAGGGCGGTGTGAGCCATGCCCGGGCGCTGCTGGACGAGGACCGGCTGGGGACGCGCATCGACGAGCTGGGGGAGCCGTGGGCGCACGAGATCCAGGGCGCCGATGCCGACGTCGACGGCGACGGCGCGCTCGACGCCCGCTGGTGGACGGTGACCGGCCCCTCCGCGAATCCGCTGGGCCGCTATGCGCTGCGCATCGCCGATGAGTCCGGCAAGGCCAACCTCAACGTGGCCCAGGCGCAGCCGCCTACGCTCGGGCTGGAGGCGATTGATCTGGCGGCGGTGCTGGACGCGGCTCAGATCGCCAATGCGTCCGCCGTCGCCGGGTCGATCGAGCAGTACCGCCACGGAGACGACGGGCGGCCCGGCGTGGCCGGCGTGGACGACGACGGCGACGGGGCGATCGATGAGACCGACGAGTACCAGCCCATGGCGCCGCGCGGCGACGACCGCCGCCTGGAGAGCCTCGAGGATCTGGCGACCGTCGTCAGCCTCAAGGCCGAAGAGATCCGCCGCCTCTCGCGCGTCGCCACCGTCTACTCCCGGGATCTCAACGTGACGGTCAGCGGCACCCCGCGCATCAACGTGAACACCGCCACGGCCGATGAGCTGCTGGCGGTGTGGCTCGAGGCCGGTGCCGGTGATCCGTGGCACACGGCGGTCAACATGGCCGACGCGGTGGATGCGGATGTCGAGATGTCCCGCGTGATGAAATCCTCGCAGCTCATCCTGCTGGGCGGCGGCAGCGCCTCCGGCGGCTGGACGTGGAGCACCGACCCGGAGGGCCACTACCGCAGCGAGCAGTCCGGGGGGGCTCCGCTCTCGTGGACCGCGGCGGTGCCGGCGGGCACGTTCCGCGTGCTGGCGCGCGGCCTGCGGGGCGTGCGGGTCGGCGACGTGACGCTCGGCGGTGAGACGAAACCCGCGGTGGAGGACGGCGATTCGCTCGGCCTCTTCGAGCTGTCGGGCGTTCTCGCCGTGGAAGTCGCCAATGAGGAGCCGGCAGGAACCCCGTGCGCGTTCCGCGGCCTCGAGCTGGTCCCGGAGCAGGTGACGGCGGGGGTCGCGGTGCGGGGCATTGAGGCGGTCCGGTTCAACGAGCTGATGATCGACCCAGCGCTCGACCTGGACGTCTCGGGAGCCGCCTTCGACGCGCAGGGCTCCGACTGGGGCTGTCCGGTCAACTCGGAGGCGTGCGTCAACAGCGGGGTCGGGCAGGCGCGCTGGTCGTGGACCAGCGCGGTGCTGCAGCCAGGGCGCTACTACGTGCGCGTCTTCGGCACGGCGGCCGGCCAGACGGTGGGCGAGGTGCGCATCGATGGCCAGACGCAGCTGCTGGTCCACGGGCAGAGCCACCCCCGGACGATCGGGGTCGGATCGGATGGAAAAATCAGCTTCACTATTGGCAAAACCGCATCCGAAGGGACATACTATCTGAAGGCTGTCACGCTGTCGCTGCAGCCCGATGGCGAGTACGTCGAGCTCATCAACCTCAGCGACCGCGAGATCGATGTCAGCGGGTGGGCGATCGACGGGGAGCTCACCGGCGGACGGGAGGCTCGTCTGCCGTCCGGCACGGTGCTCAAGGCCCACGGGCTGCTCATCGCGGCGGTCGATCTGGACGACTCGCAGCCGGGCCTGTCGAACAACGGGATCGACGCCCGCTCCGCGTGGGCGATCCCCGATGAGGCGGAGGCGGTGCAGCTGGAGTTCGTCGGTGGAACACCGTCCCAGGATGACGACTGGTTGAAGTCCTCGGTGCCCGGGGGCAGCGCGACGCGCCTGAGGCTGCGGCGGGCGGAGTCGGTGGTCGACGAGGTGGAATATGTCCTCCCGCCCCCCACGACCGCCGCGTTTCAGAGCGTGGAGAAGGGGGATCCGACGGTCATTGCGGATCAGGATGCCGACGGCGTCGATGACGGGTGGTACCCGTCGTTGAAGCTCTACACGCCCGGTGTCACGAATGACAATAACGGCTTGCGGGAACTGATCGGCCTGGAGGTCATCGTGCACGATCCCGCCGAGGAAGTGACGGTGCTGAACCGTCCCTTGCAGGGGGTCGGCGAGCTCGCCGGCGTGCCCAGCGGGGAAGCCTGGACGCCGCTGGCGGTGGCCGACTTGGCGCGGGTGGCGGACCGGTTCACGGTCGAGGGGTTGTCGCTCGAGCCGTCGGGACGCCTCGTGGGAGGCGAGGGCGCCTGGCAGGAAACCGGCGACGGATCCTACGCCTACAGCAGCGCGAGCCAGCCCGTGATTGCCGGCACGTGGCAATGGCGCGATGTGCCCAACGGGTCGTACCGCCTGAGTGTGTACGGCTGGCCGGGTGAGCGGCTCTCGGCCCGGTGGCAGCAGCGGGACGACACGTGGACGGACTGGTCGCCGGAGCTGTCCACCGATGCGCAAGGACGCGTCGTGATCGGACAGATCACGATCGGCCCCCCCTCCTCGGCGGAGGGGGCCGGGGTCGGGACGCGCGATTACACGCTGACGCTGGACCTTCGATGCGCCTCGCAGAGCGGCGTGTGCCATCTCGACCACGTCGGACTGGATCCGCAGCTCATCCGGCTGGGCGCGGTGAACGTGAACACCGCCTCCGAGGAGGTGCTCCTCGCCTTGCCGGGAATGACGCAGGCGAAAGTCTCCCGGCTCCTCGGCGGCCGGCCGTACGGCGACCGCGATCAGAAAGGCCGCGGCATCGGCGACCTGTTGCTCGGCGATGCGCTGGGCACCGATGAAGAAGAGATCCTGGAGACGTTCAGGCAGCTCGGGCATCTCGTGACGACGCACTCCGATGTCTTTCAGATTATGAGCCTCGGCCAGTCCGCGCAGCAGGACCGCGGGCACGCCACCCAGCGGATCCTCACCGTCGTGGAGCGATGACGCATTCCTCAGCGACATGCGACATGCGACATGCAGCACTGAGACAATATTCTCAAGTGTTGCTTGTCGCTTGTTGCTTGTCGCGGCTTGATGTTGTTCCGGCTGCGGAGGCGGCGATGAGCCAAAGCGACGACCAGCAGCTGCAGGTGGCCTCCACCAACCAGGGCGGCGGAACGAGCAGCGGCGGATCGCGCCGGGCGCAATCGTCGATCGGCGGGGGAATGGCCAGCCACCAGATCGCCAGCTCTCGGTTCCGGATTCTTCCGGGCCTCTTCGGCGGCGGGTCCAGCTCGACGGTGCCAGTCGGCGATCTCGATCTGACGGTGCTCTACGCCAAGACCGACGCCTTCGGGACGGAGATTCCGCCCAGCACGTGGCAGCGGGACCGCGACCCGCTCTTCATCTGGGCGCCGCCGGCCGCCGGCCCGGAGGAGCTGGGCGGCTACAGCTACGCCGTCGATGGCACGCCGGATGACACCATCGACACGACCTCGACGTCGATGGATCTGGCCGCCAGCGGCGGCCCGCTGTTGAGCGACGGGACGCACACCTTCTCGGTCAAGGCGATCAACACGCTGGGCAATGGCGGGAATCCCATCACCATCGCGTTGTGGGTGGACACGGCTCCGCCGCAGATCGTCACCTACAATCCGGCTGGGGCCTCGCTCTTCAATGTGGCGCCGGCCATCACCGCCGGCCTCTCGGATGCGCACAGCGGGGTGAGCCAGACGGCGCTGGAAGTGCTCATCAACGGCGGCACCGCCTCGGTGGCCTTTGATCCCGTGACGGGAACGCTGACCGCCTCCGGAGGGGGCTGGCAGGAAGGGACGAACAGCCTGGAGCTGCGCGTCGAGGACGCCGTGGGCAACGCCCAAGCCCCGCTCGTCTGGAGCGTGACGCTGGATACGCAGCCGCCAGCCGGGTCCGTGACCGTCAACGGCGGGGCCCAGCTGACGACGAGCGTCTACGTCACGCTGAGCGTCAGCGCCTCCGATGCGACCTCGGGGGTGACGGGGATGCTCATCAGCAACGAGGAGTTCTCCGGCTACGTGCAGGAGCCGTACGCCGCCCTGCGCGAGTTCTGGGGCCTAAACCCCGTGCGCGGAATGCAGCGGGTGTACGTGAAGTTCTTGGACGCTGCGGGCAACGTGTCCGAGCCGGTGTCCGACGACATCGAGCTGGGGCTGCTCTCGCCGGAGACGCTCATCACCAGCGGGCCGGCGGGGACGAGCCCGGTGCGGGAGGCGACCTTCACCTTCCAGTGCCCGGAGGGCGCCTGCCTCTTCTCCTACGCGTTCGACAATGAGGCGTGGTCCGAGTGGAACGCTGCGACGACGGCGACGATGAGCGGCCTCACGTTCGGCAACCACTATTTCCGCGTGAAGGCGGCCCGGGACGTCAATGGAGAGCCTGGCATCCAGGCCGACGAAGAGGATCCGTCGCCGGCGGACCGGACGTGGATCGTGGGGGCTGAGCCCTCGCTCTTCGCGATCCCCAAGGGCCCACCCATCAAATTCTGGCGCCTCGACTAATCCATGGCGGTTGGCATTGGCATTGAGCTCGCGCCGGGGGCAGTGCGCGCCGTCCTCGTCGAATCGGCCGGGCCGCAGCTGAAGCTCCTCGCCGCGCACGAGGCGGCGTGCGACACCGCCGATGCCGAGGCGCTGACCGCATCCCTCGCCCACGCGCGCCGGACACTCCGCCTCACCTCGCCGGTCGTCCTCGGCATTCCGAGCGCCTCCGCGATCCTCGCGACCGTCAGCCCGCTGGTGGTGAACGCCCGGCGGGCGGATCTCGCCGTGCAGTTCGAGCTCCAGCAACAGCTGCCCTTCGAGTTGGCTCACGCGGCCTGGCACTATTACTGGCTCGCGTCCAACGGCCATCCAGCGCACATCGCACCTCGCGCATCGAACGCGCGCCGCGCCCTGGTGGCCGCGATGCGCCGGTCGGTGCTCGAAGAGCGGGTGGCGGCCTGCCGCCGGGCCGGGCTCGTCGTTCACGCCGTGGCCGCGGCCCCGGTGGCGATCCTGAATGCCTGGCGCGCGCTGCCCGCCAACGCCCGCGCGACCCAGGCCACCCTCCTGCACGTCATCGATGGGCAGAGCGCGGAGTGGATTGTCTGGAGTCCGGCGGCACTGCATGTGGTGCCGGTGGCCGGCTCCTCCGCGGATCTGCTCTGGGAGGAGCTGCCCGCCTCGTGGGAGGCGTTGCGCGGCCAGGTGCCTGACGCCTCCTCCCAGGTGTCGGTGCTCGGCACGGAAGCGGCCGAACCGTCCTGGGCCCGCGCTCAGGAGGCGTTGGCGCGCGCCGGGCTGCGGGGGGATCGGTTCGACGTGGCGGGCGCCTTCAAGCCCGGTGCCACGCGGCTGGAGCATCCCGGGCGCGCGGCGGCCGCCTGCGGATTGGCTCTGCAAAGCCTGGGCACGGCGCGTCTTCCGCTCAATCTGTTGACGGAGGCCCAGGAGGCGGCGCAGGCGGATCAGGTCCGCCGCATGGCGTTGACGGTCAGCGGTCTCTGCGCGGTGGCCGCGGTGGGGTTCGGGGTCACCGGCATGTTGGAATCGCGCGGCCGGCGGGCCCGGGTGCTCGAGCTGTTGGAGCGCCGGGAGCAGCTCTACCAAACGCTGCGTCCTGAGGTCCGCGAGCTGATTCAGCGCCAGCAAGAGACGGAGCGGCGCACGCTCCAGCTGGAGCAGCTCGTGCGCAGCGGTCCGCTGGTGACGCAGCTGCTGGCCAAGGTGGCTGAGATCCTCCCGGACGGGGCGTGGCTGACCTCCGCGGCGTACTCGAAGAGCGGGTTGCTCGTCGAGGGAATGCTCGAAGGCCGCGCCCGGTCATTCCAGGACGTGACGAAGCTGTTCGATCAGCTCAAGGTGGCGGCGGGGATGACGACGGTCAAGCCGTTGTCGACCAGCGTGACGACCGACCCGGACACCGGCAAGGAGCTCATTGTCTTCAGCGTCCAGGTCCAGCGGCCGTTGCACATGACGGACACGAGTCACCAGGACACCACGTCACCAAGTCACCCGAAGAGGCCGTGATGGCGCAGACGCGGCAGGTCGCGATGGGTCCGATGCTGGGAGCGGTGCTGGCGGGGGCGGCGCTGACGGGCATCGTGGTCTGGCGCTTCAACCTGGACAGCCTCGATCGCGCGGTCAACGTGAAGCGCTCCGCGGTGAAGAAACTCGTGTTGAGCGGCGGCATCCCCCCCACCCAGGAAGTGATGGATTACCTCACCGCCAGACAGCAGGCGCTGGAGGCGCGCTACCAGCGCTGGCTGGACGCCATCACCGTCCCGCCGCCCGCCGAGGCGGTGCCAGCCGATCCGCAGCTCTATTTTCAACAGCAGGTGCATGAGGTCCAGCGGACGCTGGAGCGGCTGGCGGCCGCCCGCAGCGTGCCGGCACCGGCACAGTTGGGATTGCCGAAGGAGCTGCCGCCGTCGGACACCGTGCCGCGGCTGCTGGCACAGCTCCAGCTCGTTCAGCAGGCCGCCGAATTGGCATTTGAGCAGGACGTGAGCGCCCTCGCGTCGCTCAAAGTGGAAGACCCGGACCCCATTCCCGCAGAGGAGGGCAGCGAGACCTTCCTGCTGGCCCTGCCGGTCCGGGTCCGGTTCACGGGGACGCTGAACCAGACGATCAAAGTCTTGGGCGCCATGGAGCGCGTGCGTCCGCTCATCGATATCCGCAGCCTCCGTCTCGTGAGCGCTGCCGACCCCTCGCAGCTGGAGGCCGAGCTGCTGATCGCGCGGTACGCGGTGATGCCCGCCATCCCGAAGCCCGCCAGCGAGGAGCCTCGAGGATCCGCCAAGAAGAAGACATCCAAGCGGCGCGGGACCACCTCCTCGCGCGCCGCCACGCGGATCCAGGAGTGATGCGCGCGCCGAACGCGTCGCCGGCTTCGACGGTCGGGGTGGCGCTGCTCATGGGGTTGGCCGCGGCCGCCGGCTGGTGGTGGCAGAGTGCGGTGTTCCGCACGCCGCGTCTTGAGATCGGCGCGGAGGCGTGGGATCACGTCAAACAGGCGTATCCGATTCCTGAGACCTTCGGGGAAGTCCCCGCGAGCTCCACCGAGACGCTCGAGATGCTCGTGCGGGCGAACCCGTTCTCCCCGCAGCGCCGCCAGGTGCCGCCCGCCGGCGGATCGGAGGTGCCGGATGGTCAGGGGACGCCCGGGCATCCGCCCAAACCCACGCTGGTCTACAAGGGCCGCATCAATCTGGGGCAGCGCCAGCGGGCGATTATGGAGGATCTCGCCGCCAAAAAGACGTATTTTCTTGAAGTCGGACAAGCGGTTGCAGGGTTCAAAGTGCTTGACATCACGGAAACCCAGGTGGTATTATCGGATCCGCAAACGAGCGAAGCAGTTGTGGTACCTCTGACCTCTCCATCCGGCCGAACGCAGGGTGCCGGTGGACGCGGTCCTGGACAGACCACGAAACAGGACGAGGCGCCACCTGGACCGACGCGCTGACATGCGCAGAGGCGCGTGCGGGACGCACCGGTCCCCCTGGAGACATCACGACGGTGAGTGACGCGTGGACTCAGGGAGTGTGGTGTTGACAGTCTCAATCATGCACGAGGGGCACGGCCTGCGCGCTGCGCCGATGATCCGCGCGCGTGGGGTGCTCCTCCTCTGCGGGGCGATCGCCTGGCCGAGCGTCAGCGTGTTCGCCGCCGAATCCGTGCCTTCCAGCCGTCTCGCGACGAGCGGCGACTCCTCCCAGATCTTCCTGCCTGATGCGCCTCTGGATGCCCAACAGCTCGGCCCCTTGCTGCGCCAAGTCGTGCACGTCGTGACGTCCACGGCCGCGTTCGAACGGGACGTGAAAGCCCTGCGGGCCGAGCAAGACGGGGTCAAGACGCGGCTCACGACAGCCGAGGGGGAGCTTCAGACCGTCGAACGGCAGCGCCAGCAGCTCACGCAGCAGCTTGAGGCGCTGGAACGCCAGCAGCAAGGACGCCTGGAGGGGCTGCGCAAGGAGCTTGAGGCGAACCTCGTGGGGGAGCTCACCCGCGCGCGCCAGCACGTCAGCGCCGAGCAGGCCGCCGACTTCACCCGCCAAGTGCAAGTGTTCGAAGCCCGTCAGCAGGATGCTATTGGGCAGTCGCTGGATCAAGAGCTGTTCCTGAAAGAGCGCGAGCTCGACCAGCTCAGCCAGGAAATCGACGTGCAGACCCAGGAGCTGCTGGACCGGCTCTCGCGGCTCGATGTCCACTCCGACTTGGCGAAGTCGCTCGAACGCTCCACCACGGAGGCGATCGCGAAGCGCAAGGCCCAATTGGCCGCCCGGCGCCAGCAGCTGACCGAGGAGCGCAACACGCGGCTCGCCACGCAGCGGCGGGAGTTCATCGAGAAGCTGAAGCAGCACCAGGGGCTGGAACAGGAGCGGCGGGTCACCTTGAAGGAGGCGAGCCTTCGCTCGTCCATGGCCGAGCTGCTCCATAAGGCGCAGCTGGAAGACGCCGGCCGGGTGGACCAGGCCCGCCGCGCCGTGGATGACATCCGGGGACGGCACACCAAGCTCACGCAGCAACGCGCACTCCTGGCCACCCGGATCGAGGCCATCAACCAGGAACTGGCCGCCAAGATCGACGGGATCAAGGAGCTGGAGGGACAGCGCAAGACCTCCATGACCCGGCTGGAGCAGGCGTTTCATCACGATAATCCCGGCGAACATGCCGGGGTCCTCACGTGGTTCGGGCGGGTGATTCAGCAGCTGCCGGCTGAAGCGGCCGCGGAGCTGGGCGGGCTCCACCAACGGCTCGCGGCGATCGCCGAGCAGGAGCAAAAGCTGCGGGAGCAGCGCCGGATGCTGCGCGAGCGGCAGCTAGCCCTGCAGGTGTCCCGCGAAGTGGAATCGCAGTACCAGGCGCTGCAGGCGAAGCAGCGCCGGGAGCAGGACTCGAAAGCGCGCCGCGCGGAGGAGCTGGTGACCCAGGCCCATCAATTCGCCGGCCGCGGCCAGTACGACGAGGCGCTGCAGCTGCTGGCCCAGGCCCAGACGCTAAATCCGCCGCAGGCACAGGCGATTGCCGCGGCCCGCGATGAGTTGCTCATGACGCGGGAGCGCGTCCAGCGGCAGACCCAGACGGTCCAGGTCGAGCAGCTCTTCAGCCGCGCGATGAAGGTGTTTGAGCAGGGGCGCTACGAGGAGGCGGTCGCGTTGTTCCAGCAGGTCATCGATCAGGAAGCGAAGCTGGGAACGCCACGGCCGATGGCGGGAGGTGGGAGGCCATGAAGCGCCTGCACGGATGGCATCTCGCCCTCGTGAGCGTGGCGGCCAGCCTCATCCATCTGTGCGCCGTCTCGGCGCAGCCCACCGGGTCGTCCGCGAAGCCTGCCGAGGAAGAGAAGACCCGCTACACACCGATGGCCCAGCAGTTCCTCGAAGCCGCCAAGGAGAAATTGGCGGCTCAACAGCGCCAGGCGGCCGATCGGGAGCGCGAGGAGGCGCAGCGGCAGGCCATTCAGGCGACCCGCGAGAAGCTCAAGCGGCAAGCCGCGCAGGAGCAGGCCGCCCAGCGCCAACTCGAGACGGCGCGGGAGCAGCAGCTGAAATCACTCTACAACAAGGCGCTGGCCAAGTACCAGCAGGGGGCGTACGAGGAAGCGGTCGAGATCCTGCAGCAGCTGATCGTCACCGCCCCGGATCATTCCCTCGCGAACGCGGCGGAGCGCCTGGTGTCCCGCGCCGAGCTGAAGCACTTCGAGCAGCGGCTGCGCGCCAGTGCCGAGTCGCCGCAGACGAGCGGAGCCAGCGTCGCCGAGCTCGAGCAGCGGCTGCGCCAGAAGCGCATGGAGATCGACACGGCGCTGAAGTACGCGCGGGTGGCCCTGCAGGAGCGCAAGCACGACGCGGCGCTGAAGCTGCTGACCGTGATCCTGGTGCAGGATCCCAACAACGAAGAGGCCAAGCAGCTCGTCGAGCAGGTCCACCTGGCCAAACTCGATGCGGAGCGCCAGGAGACGGCCGGCCACATCGAGCGGGACGAGCGGGCCATGATCAACGACGTGCTCAAAGCCCAGGTCCTCCCCGAGAGCCACCAGGCGCCGATCCGTCCGGCCCAGCTGCTGGCGGTCGACCCGCGCTCCGCCATCGCCGCGAAGCTGCAGCAGCCGATCAGCTTCGAGTTCGACGACGTCGCGCTCAACGACGTGCTCCAGTTCGTCGCCGAGGCGGCCAACGTGAGCATCATCCCCTCGCCCCAGCTGGACCTCAAGACCCGCCGCGTCTCGTTGAAGGTCAGAGAACTGCCGCTGGAGCACGCGATCAAGTACCTCGCGAAGAGCCTCTCGCTGGCCTACCGCGTCGAGCCGGACGCCATCCTCATCGCCTCGCCGGAGGAGTTCTCCAACGAGTCGATGGAAACCCGCGTCTTCTTCCTGCGCAACGGCCTCGGCCCCTTTGCGCTCGAGGCGGCGGCGGTGTCGCCCAACCCGGCGCTGACGATGGACTCCATCACGAAGCTCATCGAGCAGTCGACCCCCAAGCCCTCGGGCAGCAAGTTCATCGTGGATGAGCGCACCGGCGCACTCGTCGTCACGAACACGGGCGAGAACCTGCGGTTGGTCGAGCGGATGCTCGGCCAGCTGGACATCACGCCGATCCAGGTGCTCATCGAGGCGCGGTTCATCGAGTTGACGATGACCGACCTGGAGCACCGGGCCTTCGAGACGGTCCTCACCAAGGCTGCGGATCTGACGAAGAAGGGCACCTCAGACAACACCTTCGGGCCGGGGCACCAGATCGCCGGCGGCGGCGGGTTCAAGTTCCCGGCGCTGTCGCGGGAGAGCGAGGGGCTCAACCTGACGCTGGAGGGGGTGCTGACGAACGTGCAGTTCGAGTCGGTGCTCCACCTGCTGGACGAGAACAAGAAGACCAAGACGCTCTCGGCACCCCGCGTCACGGCGCTGAACAACCAGACCGCCATGATCCGCGTCGTCGAGGAGTTCAACTACCCCACCCGCTATGAGGTGTCGCTGATCCAGTTCGACATCAACGGCGACGGCGACTTCGACGATGCCAGCGAGACCGAGTTCGCCAATGTGCCCCAGGACCTGCAGAAGCGCGACATCGGCATCCTCCTGAACGTGACCCCCAGCGTCGGACGGGACATGAAGACCATCACGCTGGTGGTCGCCCCGGAGGTGAGCCAGTTCAGCCAGTTCCGCAATCTCGGCGGCGGGGTGACCGTGCCGGAGTTCACGTCGAGCCAGCTGACGACCAGCGTGGTGATCGAGGACGGCCAGACGGTCGTGCTGGGCGGTCTGATGAAGGACACCGTCTCGGCCCAGGTGACCAAGGTGCCGCTCCTGGGCGATCTGCCGTTCCTCGGCGGGCTCTTTCGCCAGAAGGAGAACTCGAGCACCACGAAGAACCTCCTCATCTTCATCACCGCGAGACTGCTTGGGCCCAGGGGACAAACCACATGACACGTGTCATGTGGCATGGATCACGTGTCACGAAGATCGCAGGACTGCTGGCAGGCCTCCTGGCCGCGACCTCGTTGGTGGGGGCGGTGGAAAACGTGCCCTCCTCCGACGAACCCTTGGCACCCGCCGCCTCACCCCCCGACACGAGCCAGCTCCCCTTCGCCCAGCGGATGAGCCAGCCGATCACCGCCGACTTCCAGGACGTCGAGTTTGAGTCGGCGGTCGCCTTCCTCTCCGACAGCGCGGGCGTCAACATCATCCTCTCCGAGAAAGCCCAGCAGCTGGCCCGGCCGGTGACGGTGCACCTGGTGGAGATGCCGCTGCGGCGCGCGCTTGAGTACCTGCTGCAAGGGCAGGGACTGCTCTTCCGCTACGACGGCGAGACGATCTGGGTGGCCACGCAAGATGAGATCGACGCCGAGCCGATGGAAACCCGCGTCATCTTCCTCAATCAGGGGCCGGGGCTCTCCGCCGCCTTTGAGCCGATCTCCGAGACGCGGGAGAGCGTCGCCATGCAGTCGACCAAAGTGCGGGAGATGAAGACGATCAAGGACCTCCTGGAGGAGATCATCCCGTCGGTGGGCGGCAGCTCGATGCTGCTCGATGAGCGCACGGGGGCATTGATCGTCACCCACGCGCCCTACTATCTCCAGCAGATCGAGCAGCTCCTGGTCCAGCTGGACGTGACACCCCTCCAAGTGCTCATCGAGGCGCGGTTCATCGAGCTGACGCTCACGGATGCCAAGGAGTGGAACTTCGACGCGTCGCTGACCGGCAACCTCGCCCTGCGCAAGGGGCATGACCGGGATGGGAGGACCAACAGCCCCAAGATCCAGCTCTCCAGCACCGGGACCTCTCTGGCGCGCGGCACCAAGACCGATTTCACCAACTTCTCAAACCAGACCGCAGGCAACGGGCTCAACCTCACGCTGCAAGGCATCCTCACCGGCACCCAGTACCAGGCGGTCCTCCACGCGCTCACGGACAACAAGAAGACCAAGACGCTCTCAGCGCCCCGCATCACCGCGCTGAACAACCAGACGGCGACGATCAAGATCGTCACCGAGTTCGTCTACGCGACGCGGTATGAGGCCTCCGTGGTCCGGGAAGATCTCAACAGCGACGGCGATTTTACCGATTCGGTCAACGGGACACGGGAGACCCGGTTCGTCAACGTGCCGCAGGGGTTCGTCACCAAGGATCTCGGCATCCTCCTGCACGTGACCCCCAGCGTGGGGCAGGACCTGCGCACGATCACGCTGGCCCTGAAGCCCGAGGTGAGCGAGAAGAAGACCGATGACACCTTCGGCGGGGAGGTCACCCTCCCGCGCTTCACCGCCCGGCAGCTCGAGACGAGCGTCGTGATCGAAAACGGCGAGACCGTCGTGCTCGGCGGCCTCATGAAGGACACCACCTCGAGGACCGTGACGAAGGTGCCGGTGCTCGGGTCGCTGCCGGTGGTGGGCAAGCTCTTCCGCAAGGAGGACGACTCCGCCGAGCGGTCCAACCTGCTCATCTTCGTGACCGCCAACCTCGTCAACCCCTCCGGCGCGCACCTGGCGCGCCAAGTACCCCCCGCCGACTTTTGATCGCCGACGGCCGCCCACAACGACGGAAGGACATCCGCGCATGAAACAGAAGATCGATATTGCCCAGGTGGCCAAGGCCGCCGGCGTGTCGACCACGACCGTCTCCCGCGTCATCAACCGGGTCGCCACCGTCTCGGAGGACAACCAGCGGCGGGTGCGGGAGACGATCAAGCGGCTCGGCTACCGGCCCAACCTGAACGCCCAGCGCCTGGCCTCGGGCAAGGCCAACCTGACGATCGCCTTCGTCATCCCGCGCTTCGAGGGGATTTTCCATTCGTACTACGCGCTGCAGGTGCTGAAGGGCAGCGGGATCGCGGCCGAACGGCTGCGCTGCGATCTCCTCGTGCACATCACGGACGGCAAGACGTTCGTCAACCCGATGGCGGTCAACGGGGTCATCTTTGCGGATCTCCTGGGCTGCGAGGAGCTGCTCGACCGCACGCTGGATGAGGGGATCCCCACGGTGGTGCTCAACCACTACCTGGAGGAGCTGCCGGTGAACTGCGTGGCCATCGACAACCGGACCGCCGCGGAGCGGGTCGTGGACTACCTCGTGCGGCTGGGCCACCGCGACATCGCCACGATCACCGGCGATCTCAAGGTGCAGGCGGGGCTCGACCGGCTGGATGGGTTCGTCAAGGCGATGAAGAGCCGGCAGCTGCCCGTGCGCGAGGCGCACATCCGCTTCGGAGATTTCGGGCTGCCCAGCGCGCGCGCCGCGGCCGAGGCGCTGCTGGCGTTGAAGGAGCGGCCGACCGCGATCTTCGTCGCGAGCGACGACATGGCGCTGGAGACGATCAACGTCGCCCTCGCGAAGGGGCTGCGCGTGCCCGAGGAGCTGTCGGTCGTGGGGTTCGACGACAACCCGATCGCGGAGCACGCCCGGGTGCCGCTGACGACCGTGCGCCAGCCGCTCACCGAGATGGGCCGCCTGGGCCTCGATATCCTGTTCCAGCACCTGAAGGGCAAGAAGCAGAGCCCCACCAAGCTGTTGCTGCCCACCGAGCTGGTGGAGCGGGTCTCATGCCGCCAGACGTGGCTGGAGCCGCAGCACCACGGGTAGAGTTTCAATGACTCACGATATCGTGGATCAGCGATCGTTAAGGAGGCACGCCATGTCCACCAACCCCTCGCAGCCGGTCCGCCTTGCCGTGTTGGGTGCCGGCGGGCTCGGCAAGGCCGCGGCCAGGATCATCGGGATGAAACAGGAGCTGCGGCTCGCCGCGATCTGCGACAGCCGCGGCGTCGTGGCGTGCGCTGAGGGGCTCGACGGAGAGCCGCTCGCCCAATGCTCCGGCGATCTGGTCGAAGGGTACCGGCGCGCCGAGGGGGAGGGCGGGCACGAGGCGGGCGGAGCGCTTGCCGTCGCCACGACAACCGCCGTCGAGGCGTTCCATTGCGAGGATCCCATCGGCGAGCTGATCGCCCGCGCGGGAGCGTTCGATGCGGTCGTCGTCGCGCTGCCGAACCTGCCGAACGAGTTCATCCCCGGCGTCATCGAGCGCTTTGCACGGGCCGGCCATCCGCTGGTCTTCGTCGACGTGCTCAAACGGACCCGCGCGGTGGAGCGCATGTTCGCGCTGGATCCCCTGGTCCGGGACGCCCGGAGTGTGGTCCTGACCGGCTGCGGGGCCACCCCGGGCCTGCTGGCTGCGGCGGCGGTGCTGGCCGCCCAGTCGTTCATCGAGGTGGAGCAGGTCGACATTTGGTGGGGCGTGGGCATCGCCAACTGGGAGGCCTACAAGGCGACGATCCGCGAGGACATTGCCCACCTGCCCGGGTACACCGTCGAACGGGCCAAGGCGATGACCGACGCCGACGTCAACGCGCTGCTCGAGCGGACGGACGGCGTCCTGACGCTGCGCGGCATGGAGCACGCGGACGATCTGCTGCTGCAACGGGTCGGCGTCGTCGACGACCTGGGACAGGTGGAAGTCGGCGGCGTCATGGACACGCGCCGCCCCAAGAAGCCGGTCTCCACGACCATGACGCTCACCGGGATCACCTTCGAGGGCAAGCGCTCCAGCCACACGTTCATCCTCGGCGATGAGACGACCATGGCGGCCAACGTCATCGGGCCAGCGCTCGGGTACCTCAAGCGCGGCCTCTGGCTCAAGGAGCGGAACCTCTTCGGGGTCTTCGGCTGCACCGAGTTTCTTCCCATGGTCGTCAAGTAACATTACACCGCATACCTCAGCTCCTCCCATGCCCGCTATCGTAGGACTCTCCACGGCCACGCAACGACTCCTGAGCGAACTCACGGAGGAGCTCGTGGCGCTTGAGGCCGGCGGGTTGCGGCGGCAGCTTCGGACGCTCGAGGCGGTTGACGGGCCGCGGGTACGCCTTGAGGGGCGCGAACTCGTCAACTGGTGCTCCAACGACTCTCTCGGCCTCTCGCGCCATCCGCGCCTCGCTGAGGCGGCTGCCTCGGCGGCCGCCGAGTGGGGTCTTGGGGCGCGGGCCTCGCGCTTGCTCTCCGGCACGACCCGCTGGCATCGGGAGCTGGAAGAGGCGTTGGCCCGGTGGTTCGGCGTGGAGGCGGCGCTCGTCTATCCCAGCGGCTATCTCGCCAATCTCGGCGCGTTGGGCGCGTTGTGCTCCTCGCAGGATCTGATCGTGATGGACCGGCTCTCGCACGCCAGCCTCTTTGACGCGGCCCGCGCCAGCCGCGCGACCGTGCGGGTCTTCCGGCACCACGACGCCGGCCACGCCGCGACCCTGCTGGCCCGTGGCCGCGGCGCGCGGCGGCGCCTGATCGTGACGGAAGGGGTCTTCAGCATGGAGGGGGATCGAGCGCCCCTCGCCGACCTGGCGGAGGCCGCCCAGGCGCAGGAGGCGCTGGTGTACGTGGATGATGCCCACGGCGCGTTCGCGCTGGGCCGCAGCGGCCGGGGCAGTCCCGAGGCCGCCGGGCTGAGCCCCGAGCGCTTCCTCTATATGGGGACACTCGGCAAGGCGCTGGGCTGCCAGGGCGGCTTCATCATTGGGCCGCGGCCGCTGATCGAATGGCTGCACAACCGCTCGCGCCCCTTCATCTATACGACCGCGTTAGCGACACCGGTGGTGGCCGCGGCGGCGGCCGCGCTCCAGGTGCTTGAGGAGGAACCCCATCGTCGGCTCCTCTTGGAGGCCCGCGCGCAGGCGCTGGCCAGCCGCCTCGCGGCACTGGGGCTTCCCTTAGCCGCCCCCTCCCACATTGTCCCCGTCATCGCGGGTGACGCGGAGCGGGCCGTCGCATGGTCCCGCCGGCTCTGGGATCGGGGCATCTGGGCGCCTGCGATCCGTCCGCCCACGGTGCCCGAAGGCACCGCGCGGCTGCGGTTGAGCCTCACCGCGCTCCACACAGAGGAACACCTCGACGCCTTAATCGACGCGCTAAAGGACGTATTACCGAGAGTGCGGAGTTCGGAACTCGGAGTTCGGAGTAAGAGCCCCGCCACTCCGCACTCCGCACTCCGCACTCCGCACTCTGGATCAGGTGGTTGATGCGCCCTGTGCGGGGCGTGTTCGTGACGGGCACGGACACCGGGGTGGGGAAAACGCTTGTGGCCTGTGCGCTGGCCGCGTGGTGCCGCCGCCGCGGTTTGCGCGTCGGCGTCATGAAGCCGGTGGCCACCGGCGGACGAGTGTCTGAGGATGCCGTCCGTCTGGCGCATGCGGCAGGCAGCCGGGAGGCGTGGCCCCTGGTGAACCCCGTGTGTTTCCGGGAGCCGCTCGCCCCATGGACCGCAGCACGGCGGGCGGGGCGGACCATCCGGCTTGAGCCGTTGCTGCGGGCGTTTGGCGAGCTCGCGGCACGGCACGACATCATGATCGTGGAGGGGATCGGCGGCCTGCTGGTGCCGCTGACCGAGCACGCGACCGTCGCGGAGTTGGCGCGCCGGATGCATCTGCCGCTGGTCGTCGTGGCGCGGGCCGGGCTCGGGACGGTGAATCACACGCTGCTGACCTGCCGCTGGGCGCGCCACCGCCGGCTGCGCGTGCAAGGAATCGTCCTCAACCACGCGATGCGCCCCTCCTCCGATCCGATGGCGCGCTTGGCGGTGCGGACGAATCCGGCCATCCTCAGGCGGCTGACGCGCCTGCCGGTGCGCGGCCCGCTGCCGTTTCTTCGCAGGGCCTCTGGACTCCAGCACAATCCTGATCGCTTGGCCCGCTGGGCACAGCGGTTTCTTGGACGACCGTTTCTGGAGCAGTTGTTCCCTCTGTGACTTGTGACCTTGTGACGTTGTACCCTGGTGACTCTGAGCATGGTGACTCTGAGCTTGTTGACACCTCCGAATGACTGTGTTAAAGTCAGGACAGTTTGTTTCATCGATGAGATCGACCGACAACACCATGATGAAGGAGGGCGACTGCATGCCGAGGGGGACGGTGTCCCCTGCACAGGCTGGCTTGTCCGCTGTCGTCAGTCGGCGACAGGCTGGCAAGATGCTCGTGCCCCTGCTCAGCGTGCTGGCCGCGCTGGCGATGGGGGTGGCGGCTGTCGCGATCTACCTCCAGATGCAGGAGCGGGAAAAACGGATCGCCCGCGAGCGGGAGCTGCAGCTGACCCTGGCGGAGAACGACAGCCTGAAGAGCCATCTGCAGGAGACCGAGCAGGCGAAAGCCAAGACCGAAGAGGAGCTGACCCGCGCCAAGAAAGATCTCAGCCAGTCGAAAGAGGAGCTCACGAAAGCGGTCGAAGCGCAAGAGCTGCTGACGAAGTCGATCGAGGACCGCGAGCGGGAGATCAACCGGCTGACGAAAGATCTCACGCAGGCGAAAGACGAGGCCGGCCGGGTCGCGTCGCAGCTCACCGGCCTGCAGCGGGAGCGCGACGACGTGAAGCGGCAGGTCGCCGATCTTGAGCGGGCCAAGAACCAGCTCGAATCCAAAGTGCTGGAGCTGTCCTCGGCGCAGCAGCAGACGGCCGCGCAGCCCACCGTGGAGCTGGATAAGATTTTCGTCACCAACACGCCGCCGCCGGATGGCAGTCCGGTGGCCAGCGGGACGGTCGTCCCCGTCACCGCGTCCTCGAGCGCAGGCTCGGCGGGACAGGTGGTCGTGGTCAACCGCGAGTACGACTTCGTCGTCATGAACCTGGGCAAGAACCACGGGCTGTCGATCGGCCAGGAGTTCCAGGTGGTGCGCGGCACTCAGGTGCTGGGCAAGGTGAAAGTGGAGAAGGTCTACGACGAGCTGTCGGCTGCCGCGATCCTGCCCGACTCGCAGAAGAACAGCATCCGGGAAGGGGACGCCGTCAAAGCCCTCTAGCCCCTCGCGGTGTCCGCCGCGATGAGGACGTTCCGCTTCCCCCGGTCCTTCCGAACCCAGTCCCCCGCCAGGGGGATTTTTTGTATCCGGATCTGATCATGCACGCCGTCATCCAACAGGCCAAGCCCTTGCAGGGCGAGCTCGCCCTCCCGCCCGACAAAGCGATCTGTCATCGGGCGGTGCTGCTCGCGGCACTCGCAAAGGGGTCGACCACCATTCACCCATGGCCCTCGGCCGAGGACTGCCAGCGCACGCTCGCCCTCGTGGAGCGTCTGGGGGTAAGGGGGCAGCGCTCAGCGAACGCCCTCACGATTGAAGGGCGCGGTCTTCGGGGATTGCAGGCCCCGAGCGACCCGCTGCTGTGTGGAGAGTCGGGGACGACGCTGCGGCTGGCGGCGGGGCTGCTCGCCGGTCAGCCGTTTGCCTCGCAGCTGGCGGCCAGCCCCTCGCTGAGCCGCCGTCCCATGCGCCGGATCGTGGAGCCGCTGACGCGCATGGGTGCCAGGTTCGAGGGGACGGCGTCAGTCGGCTCCTCGGAGGTGTATCCGCCGCTGGCGGTTCACGGGCGGTTTCCGCTGGAGCCGATCCGCTACGAGCTGCCCGTGGCCAGCGCCCAGGTCAAGTCGGCGGTCCTGCTCGCCGGGCTCTTCGCGAGAGGCCGCACGACGGTCGTGGAGCGGCATCCGACCCGGGATCACACCGAACGGATGATGCGGCACTTCGGGCTGGCCCTTTCGCAGGAGGGGCCGGAGATCTCCGTGGAGCCCGGTGAGCCGGTGAGCCCCGGCGCGGTCCACATCCCCGGCGACGCCTCGAGCGCGGCGTTCTTCCTCGTCGCCGCGTCCTGTGTCGCCGGTTCCCGCGTGACCTTGCGCCAGGTGAGCCTCAACCCCACCCGGACCGGATTGCTGGACGTCCTGCGGCGGATGGGCGCTGCCTGCTCGGTGACCGCCACGGAGTCGCCCTGGGAGCCCCGCGGCACCGTCACGATCGAGGCGCGTCCGCTGCGGGCGATCGTCTTGGAAGCGGCCGAGGCGCCCTCGGTGATCGACGAGCTGCCCATTCTCATGGTGGCCGCCGCCTGCGCGCAGGGCCGCAGCCGTCTGCAGGGGGTGGGCGAGCTGCGCGTCAAGGAGACGGATCGCCTCCGCTCGATGGCCGAGGGACTCACGAAGATGGGGGTCCGGGTGAGCGTCCCGTCGCCGGAGACCGTGGAGATCGACGGCGGGACGCTCTCCGGCGCCGAGGTGGAGAGTGCCGGCGACCACCGGACGGCGATGAGCCTGGCGGTGGCCGGGCTGGTTGCCCGCGGCCGCACCACGATCCGGGGGGCCGAGTGCGTGGCGAAGTCATTCCCGGAGTTCTTCGACCTGCTCGGCCGGCTCGCCGGTTCTCCGACGGTGAAAACCGTTGACAAGACCTGACCCCTTTGCTAGGATGAGCCAACCGCATGTTCAGACAATTACTGGCGCGCCTGAGCGGCTCCCTGCGGTCCCTCTTGAACTCCTTGTTGGGGTTGTTCTCCAAGGACATCTCCATCGATCTTGGGACCGCGACTACCCTGGTCTTTGTGAAAGGCCGGGGTATTGTGCTGTGTGAACCCTCCGTCGTGGCCATCCAGCGGGGCTCCTCCCAGGTCTTGGCGGTCGGGGAGGAGGCCAAGCGGATGATCGGCCGCACCCCCGGCAACATCTCCGCCATCCGTCCCATGAAGGACGGCGTCATCGCCGACTTCGAGGTGACCGAGGAGCTCTTGCGCGAGTTCATCCGCCGCGCGCAGCGGAACCGGATGCTGGTGCGGCCGCGCATCATCGTGTGCGTGCCCTCGGGGATCACCGAGGTCGAGAAGCGCGCGGTGAACGATTCGGCGCGGCGGGCGGGCGCGCGCGACGTACTCCTCGTGCCCGAGCCCATCGCCGCCGCCATCGGCGTGGGCCTGCCGATCCATGAGCCGGGCGGCAACATGATCATCGACATCGGCGGCGGCACGACGGAAATGGCGGTCTTGTCCCTGGACGGCATCGTCGTCTCGCGCTCCATCCGAATTGCCGGCGATGAGATGGAC
>JACQRE010000152.1 GCA_016206585.1 Candidatus Omnitrophota bacterium
CGCCCAGCCGGTCCATGCGCCGAGCTGGGCGGCCTGCGTCCAGATGAAGGCGATGGCGGTGGCGGCCGTCAGCGCCCCGGTGTAGGCCCGGGCCCAACACAGCCCCGAGACCATCGCCAGAGTCCAGCAACCAATCACCCACAACATCACACCACCTCAGCAACAAGCGACAACTGGTGGAACCAAGCCCTTCGCGACAACTCGTGGGAACAATTCCTTCGCGACAGCATGGGAAGGACAAGGTGATAACAGGAACTGCGTTTTCTTGCACCTGCTGTCGCGAAGGATATCCTGATCATCTGTTGTTGCGAAGGAATTCCTTTCACCAGTTGTCGCGAAGGACGTTGTTCCTTGGCGTTGTCGCTTGTCGCTGATTGTGTTGCTCATGCGGACACGACGAGGTTCCTGCCGGCCGCCTTCGCCTGGTACAGCCGCTCGTCCGCGACACGGATCAGTTCCAGGTCGGCCTGCGCATCATCAGGGAACGACGCGACGCCCAGCGACACCGTCACCGGCTGCCGCTCCACCACCCCCGCGTCCCGCGCACGGCTGCCGCGCGGGCTCCCGCCGGAGCGAACCGCGGCACTCGCGTGGCTGGCCTGGGGGCGGGCCCGCTCGCGGCCCGGCACCTGCTGTGCTACGAGCTGCCGGATCTTCTCGGCCGTCTCCGCCGCCTGCGCCCGCGGCAGGCGCGGCAGCAGCACCACGAACTCTTCGCCGCCGTACCGGCCGGCAGCCCCTCCCGGCGGCACGACCGTCCGGAGCACCTCCGCGACCGCTTTGAGAACGAGATCCCCCGCCGTGTGGCCGAACGTGTCGTTGTAGGTTTTGAAGTGGTCCACGTCGAGCAGGATGAGCGACACCGGCTCGCGGCCGCGCGAGGCGCGCGTCAGCTCCCTTCCGAGCTGCTCGAGGAACGGACGGCGCAGCGTCAGGCCGGTCAGCCCGTCGGTCATGGCCAGCCGCTGCGTCTCGGCGAAGAGCTTCGCGTTGGTCACCGCGGTGGACACGAGGTCCAGGAGGATGTCCAGAAACCGCAGGTCGTCCTGGGTGTAGGCGCCCGGCTGGGCGCTGTCCAGCCGCAGGACGCCCGCCGGGCTCTGGCCGAGCAGCAGCGGGCAGGCGATGACGGAGTTGACCTCTCGCTCCAGCGACACGGTGACGGTGAAGCGGAAGTCGCGCCGGACGTCGTTGACGAGGAGCGGGCGGTGGGTGCGCAGCACGTGGCGGTCGAACTGGTCCCCGTGCTTCGCGCGGATCGCCGGGATCGCCTCGCGTTTCTTCGAGGCGATGAGCGACAGCTCCTGCGGCTCCGGGTCCACGAGAAAGAGCAGGCAGACGTCCGATTTCCCGATGAGGCTGAAGGCGCGGGTGACGGCCAGCTCGGCGATGGCGTGGAGGTCGGTCAGGTTGCCGAGCTCCTCGGCGATCTGCTGGAGCTGGGTGTAGCGGGCGAGCTTCTTCTGCAGCGCCTCGCGCGCCTGGTTCGTCGCGGCGATGGCCTGGTCCTTCACCGTCCGCTCCTCGCGCAGATCCTCCAGCCGCTGCGACATGCGCTGGAGGCGGATGAAGCGCCGGCGGCGCTGCCAGCCGGCGGCCGCGATGAGGAGCGCGAAGGCGGCCAGCGACCCGTGGAGCAGCGGGGTGCGGCGGGCGGCGTCGGCCCAGGCGAGTGTGACGAAGGCGATGAGGCTCAGCACCGTGCTGCCGGCGGCCGGGGCCACCATCCATGCATAGGCAGAGAGGGCGATGGCGAGGAGGGCGACGGTGTGGATCGTGCCGATCGAGGGAGAACCGTGCACGAGGAGGATCGCCAGGGCCGCACAGGCGAGGAGGAGGCTCAGCGGGACGAGCCAGCGAATGACCTGGGGGGACCGCGTCTCGGATGGGACGTCCATGGACCTCACCCTGACGGAGTGCGGAGTTGGGAGTTCGGAGTGCTGTTCCTGTTACACAATCGCCGCTTCGGTTTCGGGATCGAAGAAATGCGCCTTGCCCATGTCGAAGACGAGGTCGATGTCTTGGTTGATCTCCGGCCGGTCATGCGGCCCGACGCGCGCGACGATGGCGTGCTGCCCCGCCCGCAGGTGGAGGTAGACCTCGGCCCCCAGCGGCTCCACCAGCTCGACGGTCGAGGTCACGATGCAATCGGTCGGCGCGTCGGTGATGAACAGCTTGTCGTACAGGTCCTCGGGCCGGAGGCCGAAGATCACCGGCCGCTGCTCATAGGCGGTGAGCCGCGCGGCCATTTCGTCCACCACGCGCAGCCGCAGCGTGCCGTCGGTGAAGTACAGCCCCTGCCCCGACCGGGCGATCTTCCCCGTGAGGAAGTTCATGGGGGGCGAGCCGATAAAGCTGGCCACGAACTTGTTGGCCGGATGCTCGTAGATCGTCAGCGGGTCGGCCACCTGCTGGATGATCGCCTTGTTCATCACCACGATCCGGTCGCCCATCGTCATGGCCTCGGTCTGATCGTGGGTCACGTAGATCATCGTCGTCTGCAGCCGCAGGTGGAGCTTGTGGATCTCCATGCGCATCTGCACGCGCATCTTGGCGTCGAGGTTCGACAGCGGCTCATCGAACAGGAAGACCAGCGGCTTGCGCACGATCGCGCGGCCCACCGCCACCCGCTGCCGCTCGCCGCCCGACAGTTCCTTGGGCCGCCGGGTGAGCAGCGGCTCGATGTTGAGGATGCTCGCCGCCTCGCGCACGCGCTGCTCGATCTCCCGCTTGCTGTAGTTGCGCAGCCGCAGGCCGAAGGCCATGTTGTCGAACACGGTCATATGGGGGTACAGCGCGTAGTTCTGGAACACCATCGCGA
>JACQRE010000153.1 GCA_016206585.1 Candidatus Omnitrophota bacterium
ATTCAGGGGAGGTGAGCGGCGCGCTCGACCTCGTGCTGGAGCAGCTCGCCGAGCAGGCGGAGCGCGAGGAGACGCTGCGGGCGAAAGTCCGGGCCGCCTTCACGTATCCGCTCTTCGTGGCGGTCGTCGGCTGTGCCACGGTCATCTTCCTGATGACCTTCGTCATGCCGCGGCTCTCACAGCTGCTGGTCGGACTCGGAGAGCAGCTGCCGGTTCCCACCAGACTCCTGCTGGCGATCGCGGGGTGGATGGCCTCGGGATGGTTCTGGGCGGGCACCGGCGGACTGGCCGCCGGCGGCGCACTGCTCTGGCGCTTGTCCGGCGAGCCGGGCCGGCTGCTGCTGGACCGCCTGACGCTGCGCGTACCGGGGCTCGGCCAGCTGCTCAAAGAGCTGGAGCTCGCACGGTTCGCCCGGTCGTTCGGCCTGCTGATCAACCACGGGGTGTCGGTCCTGAGAGCGATGGAGGTGGCGATCCCGGTGGTGAACCACCGGGTGATCCGCCGGCAGCTCGAGCGGCTGCCGGAGACGCTACGCCAGGGCAACACCCTCTCCGCCTGCCTGAAGCCGCTGCCCATCAGCACGGCGTTCCTCGTCAATACCGTGGCGGTGGGCGAGGAGAGCGGCAAGGTGGGCGACGGCCTGACCGAGGTGGCCGCCTACTACGAGCGGGACGTCGAACGGCTGCTCCAGACGATGGCGACGCTGCTGGAGCCGTCGCTCATCGTGGCCGTGGGGTTGGTCGTCGGCTTCATCGTGATTGCCGTCCTGCTGCCGATTTTCGAGATGAGCAGCATTTCCCGTTGACACGTAACACGTGGAGGAGCAAATGGCTAGACGGGGTTTTACGTTAATAGAGTTGATGTTGGTGATCGTGATCATCGGGTCGCTGGCCGCCATGGTCGTCCCGCGCCTCACCTCGCGCTTGAAGGGCTCGCAGGAGGATATCGCCCGCGCGGATATCAAGGGCAACCTGACGCTCGCCTTGCGTCTGTACGCGGTCGACAACCACGGCAGTTACCCGACGACCAGTCAGGGGCTCGCCGCGCTGATGACCAAGCCGGAGAGCCCGCCGGCGCCGCAGAACTGGAAGGGACCCTATGTTGAGCAGCCGCCGCTCGATCCGTGGAAGCGGCCGTATGGTTACCGCTACCCAGGGAGCCATCCGCCGTATGAATACGACCTCTACTCACTGGGCGCCGACGGCAAAGAGAGCGAGGATGATCTTGGGAACTGGCAGTAAATGGGACGAGGGGCAAGGGGCGCGCCCCCACACCAAACTATTCCAGAACGACACAAAGTCCAAGTTTGGTGTGGGGGCATGGGGCGAGAGGCCGTCCCTCCACGGTTTCACGTCCTGGCGTCCCGCCCTTCGTTCCTTCGTCGGCTTTACCCTCGTTGAGGTCCTCCTCAGCATTGCCATCCTCTCGGCCGGCGCCGTGCTGGTCATGCAGGCGCTGGCCCGCGGCGCCTTCGCCCTGAACGCCGCCGAAGCCAGGACGACCGTCTACACCTTCGCGGCCGCCAAGCTGGCGGACCTTGAGATCGGATTCGGCCAGGGGTTGATTCCCAAGACGAGCGGAGAGTTCAAGGCCGATGGGCAGCCCATCCGCTGGCGCCTTGAGACCTCGCCGGTCGCCGAGGAGCCTGAGCTGGAGCTGGTGACCCTGGCGGTGAGCTGGCCGCAAGGACGCCAGCGGCAGGAGGAACGGTTTACCATGGTCCGTCGGATCAATCCAGAGGAACAACCGTAGACAACAGACATGAGACCAGAAACATGAGACCAAAGGCCAGAGGCTTGCCACGGAAGAACCGCACACCACCGCGGCTTTGGGTCTGTGGTCTCATGTCTCATGTCTCATGTCTCATGTCTTCGCGTGGTTTTACCCTGGTGGAAATGCTGATCACGACCTCGCTGATGACGCTCGTCGCTGGAGCCATCGTGGCGGCGCTGACGTCCGGCCTCCGCGTGTGGCAGCGGGCCTCGGAAGCCGGTACCGCGACGCAGAGCGCCCTCGTGGCCTTCGACCAGCTCAACAAAGACATGCGCAGCTACCGCCGCTTCACGCTCGTGCCGTTTGACGGCGCGTACGACGCGTTCACGATGCCTATGGTCCAGCGGTCATCGCCGGATCCTTCCGCGTCGAAGGAGCTGGGCGGGCTCACCTATTTTCTCGATAAGCGGCGCCAGGCGCTGTGCCGGTCCTTTGTGCCATACCGCCTCTCACGGCGGCTGCGGCCCCGGGAGCGGTGCGAACCGGTTCTGGACCACGTGACCCGCCTCCGATTCGAGTATTTCGGCGCCGAGCAGCCCGAGGCGAGCGCTGACTGGTCAGGGTCCTGGGAGTCCGGTGATCCTCCGATGGCGGTCAAGGTGTCCTTCACGGTCGAGGAACCGGGCCATCGTCCCACGTCACACTCGTGGCTTGTGTCGTTGGCCCGTCCAACGCCACCGACATCACCACAATGAACACGCAGCGTTCAATGTTCAATGTTCAATGTTCAATGAGGCTTTTACTTCGAACGTTGAACATCGAACATCGAACCAAGACGGGTAGTGTCCTGCTGTATGTCGTGTGGGCCATTGCGCTGCTGAGTCTCTTCGCCGCCAGCATCGGGTCGCAGGCGCTCTTTTCCCTGGGGCTGACCGAGCGGCTCACCGACCAGCTGCGCGCAGCGTTCCTCGCGCGCGGGGCAGCACACTACGCGGCGTTGACGCTCGCGCAGGATGACACCTCCTCCGTCGACGGCCTGTCGGATGCCTGGGCGAACAGTCCCGGACGGTTTCAGGACCGCCCGCTGGGCGAGGGGCGGTTCCGGGTCGTCTCCCAGGAGCCCGGGGGGGAGGCGCTGCGCTACGGCCTCTTGGACGAGGAGCGCCGGATCAATCTGAACACCGCACCAGCCGACGTGCTGCAGCGGCTCGTCGAGCTGGCCGGGTTGCAGGAGGATGAGGCGGTGGGTGTGGCGGCTGCGATAGAGGACTGGCGCGATGAGGACGACCGGGAGCGTCCCCATGGCGCCGAGGGGCTCCACTACCGGTCGCTCCCGAACGGGTATGACTGCCAGGACGGTCCGTTCGAGCACCCCGAGGAACTGCTGTTGGTGCGCGGTGTGACTCCGGAGCTGTACCGGCGGCTCGAGCCGCACGTCACGGCCTACGGCTCGGGACGCCTCAACCTGAACACCGCGACCCCCCTGGCGCTGTCATCACTCGGGATGAGCCGGATGGGGCTGGACGGCTTCCTGGCCTACCGAGCAGGCGAGGACGGGCGGGAGGGCACCGGGGATGACCGCCGGCTGGTGTCCGCCTCGCAGCTGTCCTCGGAACTCGGCCTGTTCGTGCCCGCCGAGGATCTGGCTCGCCTGACCGCGTTGGCGGACGCGGGGTTCCTGGGAGCAGGCTCCTCGGTGTTCCGAATGACCATTGAGACGCGGCTCACCCGTCCCACGAGCCAGATGACGGTGGAGTGCCTGATGCAGCGCGATGGGACGATCGGCGTGTGGGAGGAGCGGTAGGGTTGTGCGAGGCCGCCGACAGGTGTAATGTATCCGTCATGACGAAACCGGGTCGGATTCCAGAGATGCTGCTCAACGTGGCCCTGCAGCCGCGGCGCTGGGCGAAGTCGCTCAGCCAGCAGGTGTCCGGGACGGTCAGTGCCACGCTGACCGTGATCGCGCTGGACGGGCAGCGGCTCAAGCTGTTGCATCTCGAGGGCCCGCCGCGCGCCCGGCGCCTCCTCAAAGCGATGGCGCTGCCGATTCAGGGGCTCAGCACGGAGGAGATCGATCAGAAGCTGCGCGACTACTGCGCCGCCGAGTCGCTGGCCCCCCGGGATGTCTTCATCGCCAACCCCAACCACCTGTGCACGGTGCGGTTGTTTTCACTCCCATCCGTGGATCTCAAGGAGATCCGCGATATCGTGGAGCTCCAGGCGGAAAAGCACACGCCATACGCGAAAGACGAAATCCTGATGGATTTCAACGTGATCGAGCGCGACCGCGCCGGGTACTCCAAGGTGCTGCTCGTCATCGCCCACCAGGATGTCATCCACCGCGGCATCCAGCTGGTGCAGCGGTTCGGCTGGATGCTTGAGCGGGTCGGCTGCGAACTGGAAGGGTTGGTGAGCTGGTTCCGCCTCGTGAAGCGGAATGCCGTGGGCGGTCCGGGGGTCTCCCTGGTGGTCGACGTGGACGGCCACACCACGATGCTCGTGGTGATCCAGAACGGCCAGGCGCAGTTCCAGCGCAACCTCGACACCGGGGTGGAGCAGCTGGAGCGCGACCCGGCCCAGGCCGGTGCGAGGCTGCTCGGAGAGCTGCAGCGATCGGTCGAGGCCCTGGACGTGGAAGGCATCACGGGGAAAGTGCAGGAGCTCCTCCTTACCGGCGCCGTGGATCGGTTGGGGGCGCTGAAGGCCCAGCTGGAGCAGGGGTTGGGGGTGCCGGTCAGCCTCGTGTCGCCCTGGCAGGGCTGTGAAATCCCTGAGGCGGTGCGCGAGACGCTAGCACATCTTCCCGATGTGTCGTTCGCCAGCCTGATCGGCCTCTCTGTCGATCACGGCACCATCGACCTGACGCCGCAGGCGACCAAGCTCAGCCAGGCCTTCGAGGAGCGCGCGAAGGCGCTCGTCCTGCTCGGGCTCCAGTTCATGGGAGCGCTGCTGCTGGCCTGCTTCCTGCTGATGAGCCGCGACCACAAGGCGAAGCAGTACTACCGGACCCTGCAGACGCTCCACGAGACCGTCGCCCCGGAGGCGGTGCGGATCGAGCAGGGTTTGCAGCAGCTGGAGTTCGTCGAGGAACAGCTGCGCCATCGCGGCGAGCTCCTGCGGGTGGTCGATGCGCTGGTCAGGATCTCGCCACCGGAAATCGAGTGGAGGTCGGTCGTGTTCACCAAGGGCGAGGCGGTGGTCCTGAACGGCACCTCGGATCAGCTGCCGAAGGTGTATGAGTTCGCGGGCAGCGTCACCGCCTCGCCGCTGTTCGACGAGGCGGAGACCCGGCGGGTCACGAAGCGGCGGGAGGGCGAGCGGGACGTCACGGACTTCGAGCTGCGCTGCCCGTTGGAGAGTGGAGCCCCGCCACCCTCATGAGCAGAAGAAACGCGGGGCTCCAACAGGTCAGGCCCCAGGCTACAAGCTTCACGCTGCAGCCTGCAGCCTGCAGCCTGCAGCCTGCTGTGGCGGGAGCTTCGCGATGATCAAGGTTCCCAAACTTCCACAGCTGCGCCCGCGCGAGCGGCTGCTGGCGGCCGGCGGCGTGATCATTGTGCTCGCCGTGCTCTTCGACCGCCTCGTCTTCAATTCCTACCTGCGGCACGCGCAGACCGTCCATCGGGAGACGCAGCGACTGGAGCGGACCCTGAAGCACTACGACCGGCTCCTCCAGCGCAAGGCGCAGGTGGACGCGCAACTGGGCGCGTATCAGCGGTACCTGCGCGCCCCGATCGCGGATGAGCTGCAGATGGCGATGCTGCTGAAGGAGGTCGAGGGGCTGGCCGGGGAGACCGGCGTGACGCTCGGGGAGGTCAAGCCGCTGCCCCCTGAGGCCGACGAGCTGAGCCGGCGCTACTCGTTGGACATCCAGTTTGAGTGCACGCTGGAACGCTGGGTGGATTTCGTGACGCGGGTCGAAACCTCGCCGTCGCTGTACCAGATCCTGCGGGCGACCCTGGCGGCGGATGAGGATCTGCCGGACCGGCTGGCGGCCTCGCTGCGGGTCACGAGCAAGTCAGTTCGTGTCCCCGACACGACCGGTCCTGTGGCGCGAGGCACAAACGATGCGAAGACGGCAGTCCGATAACGCGCGGTGTCACGTGTCACGTGTCACGTGTCACGGAGAGCCGCCAAAGGTTCTTACGTTACACGTGACACGTAACACGTTACACGAAGTGCTCGTGGCCCTGACC
>JACQRE010000018.1 GCA_016206585.1 Candidatus Omnitrophota bacterium
CACGATGACGCCAAGGCCAAAACGGCCCAAGGCGTGAAACGACTTGGCGATCGCAGGACGATCAGCGATCATAATCTTTTCATTATAGGCATTCACCGTCGAGAAAGCAACTAGGCGGACCAAGCCTGCGCGTCCGGTTCCGCTTCGAGCGCCGTCACCTCCCACACGCCCTGGGTGGGATAGCGCTCCAGCTCTTCCCCGCCCTGCCGCAGGGCCACGGCCAGCGCGGCCGGCTGATGGGCTGTGCAGTCCGCCAGGTCCAGCGGGACCGCGAGCTCCAGGATCCGGTTGAGCGCGCACGACACCGGAACCGTCTTGGATTTGACGACCACATGGGCCCGCACGCCATCTCCGTGCGCGCCGATCTCGATGTCAGCGCCCCCCAGCCTCACGACCACGCGCCAATCGGTCAGCTGCCGCAGCCGCACGCGGTCCACGTCCAGCCGGAGGTAGCCCTGCGCGCCGTCAGATCCGTAATGCAGCCGCTGCACGACCTGGTGGGCGCGCTGCATGGCGCCGAACTGCTGCCGCAGGTCGATGATGCCCGCATAGAGCCACTCGTAGTAGGAGGTTTCGCGCCCATCGATGACCGGCCGGATCAGGCCGGTGGGGCTGCGCGAGAACGCGACGTCGATCCGGCGGATCGGCCGGTCGAGGTTTGCAGGGACCGGGAGGTCGGCCGCGCGATAGCCGTTCGCGAGATGCGTCCGGAAGAGCCGGTCAAACTCCTCGGCCTGAGCCGAGAAGTGCGTGTCGCCGAACCACCACATCCAGTCGCTGCCTTCGGCCGCCCCCAGATGCCGCCAGGCCTGCTGGACGGCGGGGTCCTCGCGCGGGAGCGGCTCGAGCGCCCCACGGGCCTCGGCGAGCCGCTCCCACGCCGCGTTCTTCTCGGGGTGGCCGATCCAGGTGGCGAAGTTGGCATCGATCCAGGAGCCGCTGAAGAGCTCGGGCAATGCGGGCGTCTGGTCCAGCGGGTAGCGCTCCAGGAACTCGCTGACGGTGACGCACCGGAACCGGTCGTCCGCCGCCAGCGACGTATAGAGGGCGGTCAGGAACTCATGCCCATCATCCGGGTAGGACTCCCAGGCGTTCTCCCCATCCAGGATGATCGTGACCAGCATGGGGCGTTCCGAGGCTTGGGCCTGTTGGTGGATCCGCGCCAGGCGGCCGATGAAATCCGCGGCAGCACGCCGCGCCTCCCAGCGGCTGTAGACAAACCCGAGCAGGTCCGACAGCTCCCGGTCGCGGAAGACGATCGCCACCTGCCCTTCCGGGCGCTGAAGCCGGTGCGGCCGGTACAGCGCAGCCGGCGAGCGCGGGGTCTTCAGCGTCCGCCAGAGGATCTCCTCATCGGTGGCGATCCACCGCAGCCCGGCCTCGCACGCCAGCCGCACGAACGGCTCGCTCACGCCGCCTTCGGGCGGCCACAGGCCGCGGGGCGGGTGGCCGAACGCCTGGGCGTGGCGGCGGAACGCCTCGGTCAGCTGCCAGCGGGCGTCCTCCGGATGCCGGAACACCGGGTTCGGCAGGGACACGTCCGGCAAGGCGGCGCGGGCGGCCTGCCCGTCGCAGAGGAGCGGCATGATGGGATGGAAGTACGGCGAGGCGGACAACTCGATCGTCCCGCGTTCAGCCGCCGCCCGGTAGGCCGGGATGACGCCGGCGATGAGCTCGAGATGGCTGGCGAGGACCACCGACTTGTCCTCCTCCGTGAAGCGGCTTCCCTTCGCTTCCAGCGCGGTCAGCGCGGGGCGCTGCCGGCGCAGCCACGGGTCGATCCACGCCAGGTTGAACCACACCTGGAGGTCCAGGTAGTCCTGGACGAGGAACCGTTTTCGGACGTCCGGCCGATCCGCGTCGGTGAACTCGGCGCCGCGTTTGGCGAGCAGGTCGTGGTACCGCGGGTGCGGGTAGATCATCCGCTCAGGGTTGGCGAGGAAGAACCATCGGAGGAGGAAGCGCTGCTCCGGCTCGGAGAGCTCGGCGGCCGGCTTGCGAGACAGATCGAGGAACTCGTCGGAGCGGTGGTGCGGCGGCAGGTACGCCTCGAGCTGATCGAGCAGCGAAGGCACCAGGTTGAAGGTCTGATGGAGGGACGGAAACTGCTCCAGCCGGGTGAGCATGTCCAGGTAGTCCTTCGTCGCGTGGAGCCGCACCCAGGGCATGTGGCAGACCCCGGTCGCCATGTCCCGGTAGGAGGGCTGGTGCATGTGCCACACAAACGCGATGTAGAGAGGAGAAGACATCTCGTGGTTGTGCCGTTAAAAAAACGCCCCCTGCCTCTTACGAAGCAGGGGGCGTCGTCACCGCGAAGCTTAGAACTTGACGCTCACCTTGCTGATGAGCTGCTGGGCGGTGTCAGCGCCACTCGTGGCGTCCGACCCGTCACCCGCGTCCCGGAAGACGTTGCCCGGGAAGAACACCCCATAGGCGAGCCCGAACTGCACGTCATCCGTGTAGTCGTAGGTCAGCATCGTATCCCACTCCGTCCCCAGGTAGCTGTTCCGGCTGGCTGAACCAGCTGGGGTCGTGGTCGGAATCGAGCCGTCTTCCAGCCAGAACCAGGACAACCGGCTGTCGACGCCGAGGTCGTCGATCGGCTTCAACCCACCGTAGAGCGCGAACTCGTGCTGGTTGGTGAAGGCCGACGTCACCCCGGCTTGGTCTGTCGGGTAAAGGCCCGTGACCCCGGTGTTGCGGGTCTGGTAGGAGCGGATCAGTGTGGTGAAGTAGCTGGGCGCGATCGGATCCCACCCCTGGAACGCGCCGTCCTTGTCGTGGCCGGAGTAGAAGATCCACTCCAGTCCGACTTTGGGGCTCGTGGCGACGTCGGCAAAGGTGAACTCGCCACCCAGGTCGAACGCCCACGCCTGCTGGCCGGATCCGGTGGGGTTGGTCGTAATGCCCGCATCCAGCAACGTCCCCTTCTTCCCGAACTGGAGCGCCATCTCGCTGTAGAGGTAGGCTCCCTCCACCGGCTTGGCGCTGCCGCGCAGCCCGATCGTGCTGACGGAGCCGCGGTTCTGCGTGATCGTCCGGCTCCGGTCGCGCTTGTTCAGGTAGTACGCCTCCACCTCCGAGTTCATGGAGTCGAAGTGCGTGCTGAAGTTCAGACCCTGGACGTTGATGTCGTCCGCCTCGTTGAACAGCCCCTCGTCCTGCTTGATGTACACGTAGTCCACCATCAACGGGACGCCGATCGAGGCGACCCCACCCAGATCCAGCGTGGCCCGGATGGCGTCGAACGCGGTGAAGTCGGTGTACTCGTTCGCCGAGATCGCGGCGTTGCGGTCATCGCCCGCGGCCGTGCTCGTCCCGCCACCCGTGTTGAGGATCGAGGGGAGGAGGTTGCTGCCGAGGATGAACCCGCGGCCCCAGACGATCGGTTGCTGACCGACGCGAACGGTCAACGGGGAGTAGAACAATTCCTTCAACGTGATGTACGCCTGGCTCAGGTCGAAGTCACCGGCCGCCGTGTTCGCGGTGCTCGTACCCGCCTCATCCTGATTCCAGTCCCGCTCGTTGGCCAGCCGGATGAAGGCCCCCACGTTCTCCGTAAGGTCGGCCCCCACGTTGACACCGGTCGTGCTCATCAGGAACAGGTCATCCTGACGGCCTGGCGTGGCCGTGCTCTCCGCATGGCGGAGGTCCAGGTTGCGCCGCCAGAACCCGCGTACCGTGATGTCCCCACCCACCTTCACGTTCTGGACTTCGGCAAAGCTTGGGACGCTCGACATGAGCAACCCAAGGGTCGCCACCCCCAGAAGGACTGCGCTTCTTTGCGTAGCCTTCACCATCGACCCGCCTCCTTGTTGTGAGTCCCCACTCCTGTGCACCAAGACTTCTCCAAGTTGAAAAGGAACCTCAGATTCGCGTTGCTGCCGACATGTGCCTCGTCTGCGTTCCTCCCTTTCCCCGGGAGCCCGGTGCACCTCCTTTCAGGTTGCCGTTACTATAAGCGGGAGCAGCAGCTTATGTCAAGCATTTTTTCAAGCGGTTATCACATCCTCTATGGGATTTTAAGGAGCTTTTGTTAGACTCTGCCGGATTGTAGGCCGAAGAAAATGCCCCAGGCCCGAGTCGAACGGGCGACACGCGGTTTAGGAAACCGCTGCTCTTCCATGCTGAGCTACTGGGGCGTCGCGCCTAATGTCAACCGAGGGGCGCTCCAGTAGGAGGGGAAACCCAGGGGTCCCCTCCTACTCGGTCGTCGGCACCCAGAGCTCTCTTTCATCTTGTCCTCGCTGGGTGCTTCCTCCCTGCTCTCCCCTTCCTCACGAGTTTCCTTGGAGTATGGTTGGGCTTCGAGGCTCGGGGCTGGGGTCGGGGAGCCTGGGCG
>JACQRE010000155.1 GCA_016206585.1 Candidatus Omnitrophota bacterium
CGGTTGGCGACCTTTTGTCCAAGTGGTACGGATACAGAATCGTCGGCAGTGGAGACTCGAGTAGTGTGATATCGCCCGAGGGTAAGAACGTCGACCTAGTAGAGCTCCACCGACAGATCCAGGGCGACTCTCTGAAGCAAAGCGAACTGTATAAGGTCGCCATGGCCTTGTGGCGCTAAGCCCGGTACTTGGCAGGTAGTGGGCTCGATCTCTCTCCGCAGGCCTGCATTCCCGCAAACGTGCGCCCGCACGCGTGGACCCGCCATGCCCATGACGAGAGCCGCGTTACGAGCCCGCTTTGGGCCCGATGCGATCATCAACCAGGTGGGCGCCATCTGGATGGTCCACGTGGATCAGCCAAGCGCCGCTGAGATCCAGGAGCGCGAGGCCGAGCTGCAGCAAGAGCTGTTGGATCCCGAGGAGTGCGGCGGTTGCGATCTGATGCGGCCGCAGGCTGGCGATACGCTCATCTACCTATGATCAAATCAAGCCCCGTGTTGAACCTCCTCAGCCGCCTGCGGTTGCACGGCGGCTGTTTCGTTGACACCGGCGACCCGGTGCGCGGTGTGGACCGATCTGGCGAACGCGAGGGTCCCGGAGCGGCGCAAGGTCCGGAGCTCCCCGTTGGGCAACTGCTGCGGCGTCAGCGCCGGCGGCAGGGATTCGGCCGCGTAGAGCTCGTTGAGAGCCGGGATGCGATGGGTCGAGAAGATCGCGCGACCCCTGGCGCCTGCGGGCACACCGGTGGGGCGTTTCTCCCCTGAGGCGCGGACGCGAAACCGACTCAGCTTCACGCGGGTGGTCGTCGGTTTGGCGTAGCGGTAGGGCTCCTGGTTGCGCAGGACATGGAAGGCGAGGGTCGCCAGTTTTCTCGCGCAGGCGACGACGGCGATGTGTCGGTTCTTCTTCCGCGCGAGGCGCTGGAAGAAGGCGCCGAGGGGGCCGGGATGCCGGGAGAGACTCTGGGCGGCTTGGACGAGCAGCCAGCGGGCGTGGGTGTTGCCCTGCTTGGTGATCGGCCCGTGGAAAGCCTTGGCGGCCGACTGCCGGGTGGAGGGCGCCAGACCCAGGTAGGCGGCGAGGTGGTCGGCGTCGGGAAACCGCGCGAGATCGCCCACGGCGGCCAGCAACGCCTGCGCCGTGCGGACATCAATGCCCGGGAGGGTCATGAGGAGCTTGACGCGGGGATCAGGCCAGGCGTATCGACTGACGAGCGCCTCCATGGCCTCGAGCTCCTGTTCCACGGCTGCCAAGAGGCGCAGCTCGCTCTCGAGGGCGGCGCGGCCGAGGTCATCGAGCGGCAGGGTTTTGAGCCACGCCAGGCCCTGCCGCGAGAACAGATCGGTCCCCGGCGCCGGGATGAGGCGGACGTGCAGCAGGGCGTGAATGCGGTTCTTCACGGTGGTGCGATCGGCCACCAAGCCCGCGCAGCGGCTGGTGAGCTGGCGGATCTGTTGCGTGGCCGGATCCGGCTGCCAGACCGCGGGCAGGTAGCCCACCCGCAGCAGCTCCGCCAAAACACGGGCATCGATCTTGTCGGTCTTGACCTTAGCCTGAGAATTCCGGGGACAGTATATCTATTTCCCGGCAGCGGCTTTCGGTTTCCGCCCCGCCCGCCTCGGTCCCAAAGCGCGTCCCAGCGCCGCCTCCAGGGTGGTGAGAAACCGGTCGCTGCCGAGCGGCCGGCCCGTCCGGCCATGCCGCTCGATCTCCGTCCGTTCCGCCGGGGTCAGGCCACTCTCGAGGAGCCCGCGCCAATCGGGCACCCGTTGCAAGAGCGGTGCGACCTGCACCAGATCATCATCTCGTCGGGTCAGATGAGCCCCAGCACTGCTCCACGGATAACTGGCCGGATCGGCGACCATGCCGGCCTGCACGGGGTTCAGCTCAACATAGCGGGCGGCCGCGATCAGGTGGCGTTCGTCCATGACGTAGGACGCAAAGCGCGCCTGCCAGAGATGCCCCCGCCAGCCTTCCCGAAAGTTGACCCGGCGGGTATACCGCCGATGCGCTTCCCCGAGCGCCGCCCGCAGCCCGTCAGCGGTGGCCGGCACGAGGATAAGGTGGACATGGTTTGTCATGAGGCAGTAGGCCCAGACTTGGACCTGGGCCTTCCGACACCACTGGGCTAGCAGGGTCTTGTAGGCATGGTAATCGGACTCGTCAAAGAATACCGGCAAGCGGCGATTCCCGCGCTGGGTGATGTGATGCGGGAACCCCGGCACGACCACGCGGGCGATCCGGGCCATGACAAAGAAACCTCCTCGCCGAGAACGGCTGAGGAGGTACCGGTATTCTAGCGCAGGACGAGACGCTTGTCAGGAGAAATGCGTATACTGTCCCCTGAATTCCCCTGCATAGGCTAACATGGCTACAGACATGATGTCAGACTCTTTTTGTTAGAGGCTGTAAATTCCCTAGCCCGCTTCGCGCTCTCGCTTCCCTGTTGCTCACCCGCAACACCCTGCCGCTTCCCTGCACATTTGTACACCGTCCCCGCGCACGGGGACGTTTCTATTTTCCATCGCTATAGCGATCCGACTTCAATCAGCGCGCACCAAAAGAAACGTCCCCATTTGTCTACTGGCATCGTTGGTGCTTTGCTCTCGCGATGGCACTGAGCAATCGATCTCATAGCAGGTGACACGCGAGGAGCATCCATGCGTCCAATGGTCTGGGTGATGGTGTTTGGCGTCATGAGTGGTGTCGTCCCTGCGGTGCACGCGGCGTCTTGGGAGCGGATGACGGTTGGGGCCGACGAGACGGCTTTTGTCGCGCTTGCCGCCCATCCGGCGGACCCGGCGCGGCTCTTCGCCGCCAGCGAGCGGGCGCTCTACGAATCTCTCGACGGGGGCGCGGCATGGGAGACGCGGTTCCTGTTTCCGGCCGGTGCGACCCCGCGCTACGTGGCGGTCAGTGCATCAGAGGCGCCGGCGGTCCTGGTCGCCACCGACCAGGGGCTCTACGGCTCATTTGACGGGGGCGAGAGCTGGTCCCGCGTCTTTCAGGACACCGGCCCGGGTGGTTCCGAGTGTACGGTCGTCCTGTTTCATCCATCGTGGCAAGACGCCGTCCTGCTGGGCACGCACCGCGGACTCTACATCAGCTCGGATGCGGGCCGCAGCTGGGCGGCGGTGCGCATCCCGGAGGCCGCGCGCGACATCCTCCATGCGGCCATTGACCCGGAGCAGCCGGAGCGGATCTACCTGGTGACGACGGCCGGGCTGTTCACCGGCAGCCTGACGCAGGGGGATTGGCAGCAACGCGTGAGCGTGATCGACGCTGAGGAACCGGAGGTGGACGAGCCGGGACGACTCGAGACACTCGAGGCGGACGAGGAGAACGGCTCGCTCCACCGCCTCAGCGCCGTCGCGGTCGACCCGCAGCAGCCGGGGACCGTGTACGCGGGCGGCTCGCGCGGGCTGCTGGTCAGTCAGGACCACGGAGTGACATGGCAACCGCTGGCCGGCTCGCTGCCGTCGCGCGAGATCTCCCACGTGATCCTCCAGCGCCATTCCCCGCTGGCCATCTACGCGGCCACGGACCGCGGCGTGGCCAGCTACCAGCCGGAGCGCGACCAATGGACCCTCCTCGTTGAGGGGCTTGCCACGACACGGATCCTCGGCCTGTCGGCCACCCCAGGCGCGTTATGGGCCGCCACCGACCAGGGGTTGTACCGGTACGCGACCGGCCCTGAGCCGTTCCCCGAGCCGGAGCCGCCCTCGCCGCGGGAGCTGCTGTCGAACTTCGGGCATGAACCGTCGATCGGGCAGGTGCGCGAGGCGGCGATCCGGTACGCTGAGGTGTACCCGGAGAAGATCTTGCGCTGGCGCCGGCAGGCGGCGCTGCGCGCGCTGCTGCCGCAGGTGGACGTGGGGTGGGATCACGACCGCTCGCGCGATGCCCATTACGACGAAGGGTCGTTTCCCAACTTCCAAGTGATCGAGACCGAGGACCGGAATGCCGGCTTCGACTTCTCCATCACTTGGGAACTCAGCGACCTGATCTGGAGCACCAACCAGACGTCGATCGACGTGCGCTCGAAGCTCATGGTGGAGCTGCGCGACGACATCGTGGATCAGGTGATCCGCAGCTACTTCGAGCGGCGGCGGATGCAGGTCGCCCTGCTGACCGACCCCCCCGCCGACCCGCAGAAGCTCATGGAGAAGGAGCTGCGGGTCCAGGAGCTGACGGCGGTGTTGGACGGGCTGACCGGCGGGTATTTTTCGAAGCAGACGACAATCCATTAACCCAGGAGGGATCCATGCAGACGCGGGAGATGGGGCTCGAAGTGAAGCGGATCATCAAGTTTGAGGGGGCTGGAACGCTGAAGGCGTTCTGCGACGTGGCGATCGGGGATCTGGTCATGATCCGGGGGCTGCGGATCGTGGAAGGCAAGCACGGGCTGTTCGTGTCCATGCCGCGCCAGAAAGGCAAGGCGGACAAATGGTTCGATACGGTGTCCGTGCTCACGGATGACACGAAGCGGCAGCTGGATGAGGTGGTCATGGACGCGTACCAGAAGGAGTGCGCAGCGCCGGCGGCGGCCTGACCCTACCGTGCCTGACCCTACCGTTGACAGGCGGTAAGGCGAGGCCTAAGATGGCCTCACCTTCCATGACCCAAACCCAGACCGAGGCCTACGTCTGCGGACTCGTCCCCGAACACCACGACACCAAGTTCGTTGCCCAGCATCTGGCCGCCTACGCGTTCGCCCGGCGGTTTGCCGCGGGCAAGCGGGTGTTGGAGGTCGGCTTCGGGGAAGGCTACGGCGCCAACTACCTGGCGGAAGCGGCGAGCGAGGTGGCGGCCGTCGACGTGACGCCCGGCAACATCCCCCGCGCGCAGGAGCGGTATGCGCGGCCGAACCTGCGGTTCCTGCTGACGGATGGCTCGCGGTTCGACTTCCCCGATGGCGCATTTGATCTGGTCTGCTCCTTTCAGGTCATCGAGCACATCCCAGAGCCGCTGATCCCAACGTACCTTCGGGAGATCCACCGCGTGCTCACGCCGGATGGGATAGCGTGCCTCTCCACCCTCAACCTCGACAACGCCATGAAGCCCGGGAAGCCGTACACCAAGCTGCACTACCACGAGAAAGAGTTCACCGGCCCGGAGCTGGAGCAGTGGCTCAGCCGGTTCTTCCCCGCCGTCGAGATGTATGGGCTCTACCTCTCGCCGTCCCACTACCTGTTCCAGCGGTTCAAAAAATGGGGCCTGATGAAGGTCGGCCCGGCCCACCTCAACCCGGTCGCCCGGTTCTACAGCGACGTGACGGTGGATGACTTCCGCATCCGGCGCGGGATCACGCGCGCCGCGCTGGACCTGATCGCCCTCTGCCGAAACGGTGCAGCCAGCTGATGCGGCGGCCGGTTGCGTTCATCCTGAGCGTCGTCCTCGCCGCCGGCTGCGCGACCACCCCGCCTCCCTACACCGGCCAGGGGCCGCACCCCCAACTGGAACGGGGGGCTCGCGTGCCGCCGGTGGACTTCCTGGGCAACGTGCTGTCGCTGCCCATGAAGTTGCTGCTGTGGAGCTGGAAGTTCAACCTCCACGCCATCTCCCCCGAGACCGAGCAGAAGCTGGTGGAGTATCTCGACGCGCGCGACCTGCCCGCGCTGGAAGACACGAAGTTCCGGCTCAACGAGTACCGCCCGGGCCAGGACCTGGGGCGGCTGGTCAAGAACCGGCACGTCAAGTGGCCGTACCGCCTGCTGATCGGGCTGCCGGTCACCCTGCTCGTCGATATCCTGCTGCCGGGACGGCTCTTCCCCTGGGGCGACTACTACAACCCGTACACCAACACCGTCCACCTCTACTCGGACCATCCCGCGATCGCGCTCCATGAGGCCGGCCACGCCCACGACGCCGCGACGCGGCGCTGGAAAGGGACATACGCCTTCATCCGACTCATCCCCTTCGTGGACCTGTATCAGGAGTACAAGGCCTCGAAGGAGGCCATCGGCTACCTCAAAGAAACGCAGGACCACCCCACCGAGATCAACGCCTACAAGATCCTCTACCCGGCCTACGGCTCCTACGTGGGAGCGTACCTGTTTCCTCCGATCGGCACGCTGGGCGGCATCCTGGTCGGCCATGCCGCCGGCCGCTCGGAGGCCACGCTCAAAGCCTCCGCCTATGAACGGCAAGAGACCGCGGTACCCCCGGCAGCTGAGTCGGCATCCCAGCCGGAACCCGCCCTGTCCACTCCCTGACCGGCCCTGGATTAGTATATACTTATAGTGTATACTTTTAGCTCACCGGAGGCGCCCATGAAAGCTGAGCATATCAACATCACGATTCCGCCGGAGCTGCGCGAGGCGGTCGACCGGCAGGCGAAACAGGAGCGCACCAAGCGCAGCTCTCTGATTCAGAGGGCGGTCCGCGTCTATCTGGGCCTGTCCAGGCAGAAAGCCCTCCGAGCGTTCCTGCAGGAGGGGTACGAGGCGCTTGGAGCCGAATCGAAGCGGCTGGAGCGTGAATTTTCACGATTGGACGCCGAGTCGCTGAGGCATGCCGATTAGGCGCGGCGACCTCTTTTGGGTAGACCTCAACCCGACCCAAGGCGCCGAGCAGGCCGGCCGCCGCCCGGTCCTGGTCATCCAGAATGACGTCGGCAACGAGTTCGCTCCCACCACCATCATTGCGCCCCTGACCACGACCAGCTTCACCAAGGAGTACCCGATCAATGTCGACATCCCGCGCGGCGTGGCCGGGTTGGCGCGTGAGTCGACGATCCTGCTGTCCCAGATCCGCACCATCGACAAGTCCCGTCTTGGACGAAAAATCGGCCGTCTTCCCTCCTCCTACCTGCAGCGCGTCAACCACGCGATCGGCATCAGCCTTGGTCTGACGCGCTAGGGGTTTTGCCCTTGACAAAGTGTACGGGATACACTATATTTTATTAGTGTAAGCCATACACTTAATCATGCCGGCTACTTCCAACCCCAACGGCCATTTCACCGGGCACGCCATCGCCGTCGATGTCGTGCTCTTGACCATTCTGGGCGGCACGCTGAAGCTGCTGCTGGTCAAGCGCGAGCAGGCCCCCTACCGGGGCGCGTGGGCGCTGCCCGGCGGGCTCGTCAGCCCGGAGGAGTCGGTGGACGACGCCGCCCTGCGCGAGCTGCAGGAGGAGACGAACATCGGCAACATCTACCTGGAGCAGCTCTACACCTTCGGCGAGCCGAACCGCGATCCGCGCGGGCGGGTCATCACGGTGGCCTACTACGCGCTGGTCAACTGGCAGCAGTTCCAGCTCAAGGCGCGGCAGCGGGTGACGGAGGCGAGCTGGTTCCCGGTGAAGCGGCTGCCGCCGCTGGCCTTCGACCACCGGCGCATCGTCGACTACGCGCTGGAGCGGCTGCGCAACAAGATCAACTACACGACGGTCGGGTTCCAGCTGCTGTCCAGGCAGTTCACGCTGACGGAGCTGCAGGGGTCCTACGAGGTCATCCTGGGCCAGCGGCTGGACAAGCGGAACTTCCGGCGGAAGATGCTGCAGCTGGGGATCCTGAAGGGGACGCGCGACTTCAAGGCGAACGGCCGGCAGCGGCCGGCGCGGCTCTACACGTTTACGGAGCCGAAGGTCATCAAGCTCCAGGAAAAGGGGATCATCGTCCCATACTGATGGCCACGAACGGACACGCGACCAACGGGTACACGAACGGCCAGGCGAATGGCCAGGGCAACGGGCACGCCGCGGGGC